>NZ_JBTNDK010000060.1:0-4188 GCF_054511035.1 Pseudarthrobacter sp. MDT1-22
CCAACGCCGTGACCCGGCGTAACAGCGGTGCCGACCAGAACCTCTACTACCTGGCCCCACCGGCTTAGCGCGACTCTCCCGAGCATTGGTCCTCAAGCCCCGACACAACCGGCACACGCCAGCAATCCCTGGCTCTGGTGTTCCTTGCCGGCGCCATCATCGGTGTCCTGGGCGGCATGATCGGCCTGGGCGGTGCCGAGTTCCGGCTGCCCCTGCTCATCGGGGTCTTCGGCTTCGCCGCACTGCAGGCCATCATCATGAACAAGGCCATGAGCCTGATCGTGGTCATCACTGCCCTGCCGGCTCGCCTCTTCGGCGTCCCCCTTGCAGAGCTCTCGCCCTATTGGTTCATCGTCCTGAACCTCCTGGCAGGCAGCCTCATCGGCGCCTGGATCGGCGCCCACTGGGCTACCCGGCTCAACTCAAAAACGCTTTACCGCGTCATCGCAGTGCTGCTCGTACTGATCGCGGTGCTGCTGTTCCTCACCCACTTCTTCGCGGTGGAGCCCCTCAACGTTCCCGCCGGCCCACGGACCGTGCTCGGAATCGCGGCCGGCCTCATCATCGGCGTCGTGGCCGCCCTGATGGGAGTCGCCGGCGGGGAGCTGCTCATTCCCACGATCGTCCTGCTCTACGGCACCGACATCAAGATCGCCGGAAGCCTCTCCCTGGCCGTCTCACTTCCCACCATGCTCGTCGCGTTCGCCCGCTTCAGCAGAGACAAGAGCTTCTCCGTGCTGGGACAGAACAAACCCTTTCTCGTCGCCATGACGCTGGGCTCCATCACGGGCACCGTGATCGGCGGCCTTCTGCTGGGCGTTGTTCCCAGCCTGGTTCTTATTCCCCTGCTCGTCCTGCTCCTGCTGCTGTCCTCCATCAAAGTCTGGAACCACGACTAAGACCCGCTTCCGTCCGGTGATGACGTGCAGTTCGCTGCCGGGAAGGGCGGCGTGGGTGCGCTGACCGGATCCTTCGAAGGTCCCGGAGCGGGGTGAGCTGTTGGTCTTGCGCGGTGCGGAGATCACTGACGCGTGGGTCACCGTGAGTTCGCTCACGCTCGACGTCCGCCCATGCTGCGTCGCGTTCAACGATTGCGGTAGCCAGATTCCCGCGCAGCGAGCTGGCTTCCTCCCGAATGGTGTCGCGGACATTGCGTGCTTGATCGATTTCGTCCCGAATTTTCGCGAGGTCAGCCTCGGCGCGCTGCGCTCGTGCCGCGTTGTCGTCGGCGCGGGCGACCGCGCCCCGAGCACGTTCGTCTGCTTCGGCCCGCGCGGTAAAAGCCGTCTCGGTCCGCGCATTGGCGTCGTCGCACTCGTGCTCAGCCTCCCCCAGTCGCGTGCGTACGGTCGCCAGCTGCTCGCGCAGCCGGGACAGCTCTGCCTGTGCCTGTGCGTTATGGGCCTCGGCCGCGGCCCGGACGGCGACCAGCTCGGCCGTCACCTGGTCGAGAGTGTGTGTCCGGCCCCCCCCAGCTCGTGCTGAGTGACGGCGAGGGTGGTGTGCTGCTGCTCGGCGAGGTCGGAAGCTTCACTTGCTGCGGCGTCGGCCTCCAGCCGCTCCGCGTTGGCCTGACGTTGGGCTTGCTCGGCGCGGCTGGTTCGGGCGGTTGCGGCGGCGACTTGTGCGGCGGCCTCAGCCGTCACTGATTCGATCTGGGCCTCAACGGCGTCCGGGGCAGCAACGGTCCGCAGGTCCTCTATGAGGGCGGTGAGTTGCTGGCCCAGGTGCTCGACCATCCCGGCGACCGGCCGCTGAGCTCTCCCACGCGCTGGCGCGCAGCGTCAACGGGGCGTTTCTCATCCGGGGCGCTCCGGCTCAGCTCGTCGGCCAGCCGCCGCCGTGCGCGCCAGGCGGCGGTCCGGTTGCCTCCGGAAATCCGCTACGCGATTAGAGTCATAGTAAGGTCACTTAGCATCATTTGACCATAACCAAACTTTTCCGGGCGGCCGGAACCACGTCCGCAAGAATCCCCTTTGGCGGCCGTGCTTTAACGGGTCTTACAGGAGCCTGGTTCCCTGGTGGACGGACACGTTGGCGATCTCCATCACCTCCATCATGGCGGTCCACGTCCCTTCACCCCCGGCACCGGCGCCCCGGGGACCAGTGCCGCGTCAAGGTCTGCCGGCAGCAGCCTCCGGCGACTCGTCGGTGGCGGTAACCAGGGCGTTCCACGGGATCCGGAGCCGGAGGACGTGGCCACCCGCCGGAACCGGCTTGGTTCTTGCAAACGCTCTGCGGGCTTACTCCGCGGCCGGGAGGTTTTCGGTTGACGGACCCTGGAGGACTTCCCCTCCGGCGGTGAAGCGGGAGCCATGCAGCGGACAATCCTTCGACTACCCGGTACCGATGGAGCATGTCACGGCGCTGGCGGGATTTGACTGCAGCGTGTCGTAGAGCTGACTGCGGGGCGAAGACTCCGCCCGCCATGATGAGGAAGCCAACAGGCTGGGGCTGAACCTGATGACCAAATCGTCACCGGACAAAATACGTCGAACAAAGGTTGCCGATGACTTGAGGGTACGGGCCGACGAGGCAGCCAGAGCAGCTCACAATGCCGGGCCGGCGGATGCCATCCCAGCAGACGCGCCGCTACGCGGGCATTACCAAATGATTCTTCGATAGCAGCTACGCGGGCATCTTTGATGACCCCATTAGAGAGACAACGCGCTCCCCTTTCATAACGTTCCCGGGACCGGTATTATGCTCCATATCATGGCCTTTTTGGCCGTGGCGACGAGGGCCGTCGCAGCGCTGGGGTGCGCTAAAGGAATTAATCCTGCCCCCGCCATCTCATTTGAATGGCAGGAGAACGTCCAATGTTTGAACAACGCTTTATTGTTGACGCCATTTCCCGGAGTTCTGAAAACGCGGTGGACCGTCGCCGCTTTTTCCGTGCGGCCGGGCTCAGCGGAATCACGGCCGGTGCCGCGATTGTCGCCGCCGGCGTGGCCACGGCATCGTCCGCTGCGGCGGATGGAGGGGCGCCGAGTGATTCGGCGATCCTGAACTTTGCCCTGAACCTTGAATACCTCGAGGCGGAGTTCTATCTTCGGGCCGTCACCGGCGTGGGATTGGCGGATAAGTTGACCACCGGAACAGGCACGCGGGGCCCCGTCGTCGGCGGCAGGGCAGTGTCCTTTCAGACGCCCCTGATCAAAAAGTACGCCGAAGAGATCGCCGCTGATGAAAAATCCCATGTGGCATTCCTGCGCAGTGCCCTGGGAAGCGCTGCAGTGTCCCGGCCGCGGATCAATCTTAACGACAGCTTCACCGCAGCGGCCCGCGCCGCCGGACTGGTCGGGGCACACGAGAAATTCGATGTCTACGCCAACGAGGTCAACTTCCTTTTCGGCGCCTATATCTTCGAAGACGTCGGCGTCACAGCGTACAAAGGCGCGGCACCGCTGATCAGCAATAAGACCTATCTTGAAGCCGCTGCAGGGCTCCTGGCCGTGGAGGCATACCACGCCGGCATCATCCGCACGACCCTCTACGCCCTGGGGGTCCAGACGCCTTCCATCTACACTACAGCGCAGAAGATTTCGGACGCCCGTGACAGCCTCGACGGCAAGACCGACCTGGATCAGGGCATAGGCACCGCCGCTGTGGCCAACCTCGTTCCCACCGACGCCAACGGACTGGCCTTCAGCCGCACCGCTGCCCAGGTGCTGAACATCGCGTACCTGACTCCCAAGCAGGTCACCTCTGGAGGGTTCTTCCCGGCAGGCGTTAACGGCACCATCAACACCAGCGGCGGCGGCGACGACGACGAGGACTGACGCGGCCGTGAGGCGACGCGTCCGCAGGACCGCTGCCACCTGACTGCCGGGACCCGGCCGATCCGGGACACCCGGCAGCACGTCCTCAGCGCCCCGTCACTGACTCACCTGCAAGCTGTCGGTGACGGGGTCCCGCTGTGTTGAGGCTATTTGGCCAGGAACTGGATGAGGGCTTCGTTCCATTCGTCGGGGTGGCTTACGTTGCATCCGTGCGGGGCTCCGGTGATGACGCGCAGTTCGCTGCCGGGCAGGGTCGCGTGGGTGCGCTGACCGGATCCTTCGAAGGGTACGGTCGCGTCGCCCTCTCCGTGGAGCACGAGTACGGGCACGGTTACTTTGGGCAGGTCGTCACGGAAGTCGGTGCCGCCGAAGGCGGCCATGCACGCGAGGGCTGCTTTTTTGTCCG
>NZ_JBTNDK010000061.1:0-3907 GCF_054511035.1 Pseudarthrobacter sp. MDT1-22
AACTTTCCCTGCAAAGCCGTCTCAACCTCTGCACCAATGGCCATAGCACCACCATAGAGCCAAAACGACGAAACGCTGGCTTATTTACTGACGCGTCCTAAGCTCATGACCATGGTGAAAACGGGGGGAAGAGTTCTTGGCCTTGACGGTCTTCGAGGACTCGCAATACTGCTGGTTATCGTGTCCCACTTTTTCGGAGAGACCCTGAATGTATCAGGGCTGCTACATACGCTCACGAGGCCCGCTGGGGGCATCGGCGTGGAACTTTTCTTCGTACTTAGCGGGTTCCTGATTACCACGATCATTGTCAGGGAACAGCTAAAGTCGGGAACGATCGACTTGAAGAAGTTCTATATCCGCAGGAGTCTACGGATTTGGCCGGCATTTTACACGTTCATTGGCGTTATGGCAGTACTGGCAGTGACAGGCGTCCTAGACGTCACTTCCTGGGAACTGATCGCCTCTGGTTTGTTCATCTGGGACTACGCACCAGGCGTACATTCGCTGGCCTTGACTCATACTTGGTCGATTGCTATTGAAGAACAGTTCTATCTGATATGGCCTGCAATTGCGCTTTGGCTTAAGCCGAAGAAAGCTTTGTGGGTTTGCCTGGCAGGCTTGGCCATCGTTCCCTTTCTACGGGTCGCCACTTACTTCGTTGTGGACCAAAAGGCCCGGGAAACCATCTGGCAAATGCTTCACGTTCGAGCGGACTCGTTGCTGATGGGCTGCCTACTGGCCTTGGTGCTGGCACTGCGTCCGGAAGTGTGGGTCAAAATCCAGCGGGTCATCGTGAAGTTTCGCCTCGTCTTGCTGGCTGTGCCGGTGCTGGTGGGTTCCGGGTTGTTGGCTCCTCTCGTCGGAGGTGCATGGCAGATGACCGTGGGCTATTCCATCGAAAACCTTGCCTTGGCGGTGCTGATCATCGCGGTGATGACAGAAGGTCACCCTCTGAATGTCATTATGTCCTGGCGTCCCCTAGTTTGGGTCGGAACCATATCCTTCAGCCTGTACCTTTGGCAGCAACTTTTTCTCGTACCTACTGACACCACGTCTTTCTTGCCTCCATTCGTGGCACTGCTCGCAAGCTTTGCGGCCGCAATCCTTAGCTACGTCATCATCGAAAAGCCCGTCTTGAAGTTCAAGAAGAGGTTTGAGGTGGCTCGATTCAAGGGCGCTGCGTCTCGGATTATCGGGGAGACCAACTTGGCTGACGCGACCCCAGTATCCGAGCCCGCTCGTCGACACTAGACACATATCGCATCTCGTCAGGCGGATTTGCAGTCGTCAGACCTGTCAGAGCTGAGCCGTACCATGGGGCCATGAGAAATGTGTGGGATGAGGATCGAGAGACGACTACAAGGGACAGGCGAGAGCGCCGCAGGACTATCCGGTCGTGGGCGGGTCTGGTTGTCTTGGCCATCGCGGCATTTACAGTCGCTGGAATGGCACTCATCCGGTGACAGCCGCCGATTTCATGACCGGCTTAGCAGCCCTTTTGGTTGTCATATTCGCTATAGCGATATTCATTTACTTTTTGCTGCGTCGCCAGATGAAGCCCAGCAGGCAGGGCCGAATCAACAGCCTGTTAGAATCCCCAGTCATGGGGAACATATTAAAGAAACTCATTGCTACTCGCTTTGACTACACCGAATGCCGCGCCCGGCCAGCAGACAATGAAGGCATCCGGTGGCAGGGCATCATCGTGGTGTGCACTCGCGAGCACTCTGACCTGGCTGTTGCCAGGTCCACGACTCCTCAATGAGGATCACAGTTGTCAGCTCCCACTACCCACCAACGGCTGGTGGCGTGGCTGACTACACACAGGCTTGGTGTCTAGCGATGCGGGAGCTTGGTCACAATCTGACTCTCATCACATCGACACCGAATGTTTCCACGCCAGGGCTCACCATTCAGCAGTTCACTGGTAAGTGGTCCTTGTCTGGACACACTGAGTTGCGCGCTCTGGTCGAAGCTTCCACTCCTGATGCCGTGGTCGTCCAGTATGTACCGCATGCGTATAGCCCGCGTGGTGGCGGACTGCCCGTTGCGTTGCTTCTGCGGAAGCTGGCGCGGTCATTGGCGGCGCCCGTTGTCATCAACGCACATGAAATCTACGGGGCGTGGAGTGAGTCGATCAAGCGGACGCCCTGGCACGTGGGCCAGCGCGTTGCAGCTGCTGTTCTGGTGTCCTCAGCTGCCGCTTTCGTCGTGACGGTAAAGCGGCGGCAGGAAGACCTGCAGCGGCTAGTCCGCCCGTGGCGACACAAAGTGCACATGATTCAGATCGGCCCGACCATAGCCGCACACGAACCAGACCTGAGTTGGCGTGCACGCCACGGAGTAGCCGACGGCACATTCTTGATTACGTCTTTCGGACTGGGACATCCGACTCAGGAAGTCGGGCAGCTTCCGCTCATGCTGGACACTCTGGCCGATGCCGGCATTGATGCCCGCCTTTTTCTAGGTGGCCGACTCAGCGTGGAGCACGCACTCGCCACGTCCCTCGGCTACGTCAGCGCAGAGCACGCCTCGCAGATGCTCGCCGCCAGCGACGTCTTCGTGCTTCCCCTGGCTGACGGCGTTTCAGGTCGTCGCAGTTCGGCTGTCTCCGCCTTGGCGGTTGGCGCCACAGTGGTGACTACCGCCGGACCGGATACTGACGCGGACCTGTTCGGCGCCGAGGGCGTTGCAATGTCACCGGCTGGTGACTCGCAAGCCTTCGCCGAGTTGGTGCTGAATCTGGCTCGGAATCCTGAGAACCGCAGTAACGTCCAAGCCGCCGGCAAACGGCTGTTCGCGGAGAAATTCGCGTGGCCGGTTGTAGCCGGACTTTGGGAGCGACTGCTGTCCGGCGTCTCACGCAAGGACAACGTCCAAGCGCAAGGTGCTGACAGCCGCTAGACCAGCGTGTCCATTGCGTGGCGTCAGCTGGTTCCATCGCTTTGGATTATCTTGTTCAGGTCAGAATCCCAGGAGATCGTGGGCTTCGCGCGCATCAACCGGGGCTTCGCGGCCGAGACGGACCGAGGGCTGATGATTCCCTCGATCCGCAATGCAGACAAATGCAGTGCCCGCGAACTGGACGCGGAGATTCGCCGGCTCACCGCCGTCGTACGCGAGGGCAAGGCGACGCCGGAGCAACTGGGCAGGCACCTTCACGCTGGACAACTACGGTATTTTCGGCGTGGACGGTTCTCCCGCCATCATCAACCACCCCGAGGTGGCCATCCTGCGGATTGGTCGCAGCATCGACAAGCCGTGGGTGGTGGACGGGGAGTAGCCGTCCGCAAAGTCACCGAACTGACGCTCGCCTTCGATAACGCGTGTGCGACGGCGGCACGGCCGCCGGGATCCTCAGGTTTGTAGCGGACGCGATCAAGAGCCCGGCGTCAGTGCAGGCCGACATGTAAAACGAAGGTGGACGGTCAGGGAAATTTGCCGGTCTTATTGGCCCCTGCGGGTGCAGATATAGTTAGCCGTGTTCAATGGGCCGACGGCCCCAGGGGGAAAGAAAAATCAGCATGGACTCCACTGCAGGATGAAGCACGTCAAGAGCCAGTCTCCGCAAGGAGGTCGCTGGGTCACTACGACTCAAGGGGCTCGATGGTCTCAGAGGCATTGCCGTCCTGTTGGTGGTGGCAGGGCATGCGCTTGATGCTTCGGCGATTCACCTGCCCATCGGCTTTGCATTCTTCGAGCAAGGAAGCAGGGGCGTGACAATATTCTTCGTCCTGTCCGGGTTCCTGATCACAAAATTTCTGCTCAATGAACGGTCGAAGTCAGGCCGCATCAGCCTTAAGGGGCTCTTCAAGGTTCCCGGGGAAATAGGTTCGTGTTGTAGCTAGCAGAGGACTCGTGGTCCTGCTGGGATGAGTGTTACTACGGCATTCAACCTGAACAGGAA
>NZ_JBTNDK010000062.1:0-3902 GCF_054511035.1 Pseudarthrobacter sp. MDT1-22
CCCGAACTTCGCAACCGACGCCGACATCCTGACCCCGGCCTGATCAGCACCACCACCGCCGGCCCGGGAAGGACAGCCCGCCAAGCCATCCTTCCCGGGCCGCCCTCAGTACGATGAAGGTTTTCAATGAAGAAATATGCAACCGTCGACCCCACCAGCGGCAATGTGGTGCAGGAATTTGACAGCATGACAGACGCAGAGGTGGCCGCTTCCCTGACGCGCTCCCACGCTGCCTACCGGTCCTGGCACACGAAGGACCTCGCAGAACGCTGCGCGCTCCTGCAGCGCATCGCCGATCTCCACCGGCAGCACGCCATCGACCTTGCCAAACTGATGACGCTCGAGATGGGCAAGCCCATCACCCAGGCCAAGGCCGAAGTCGAGCTATCCGCTGCCATCTATGAGTACTACGCCACCTCGGGCCAACAGTTGCTCGCCGACGAAGAACTCGACATCGCCGGTGCGGGCCGGGCAATCGTCCGGACAGCTCCCATCGGACCACTCCTGGGCGTCATGCCGTGGAACTTCCCGTACTACCAGATGGCACGGTTCGTCGCCCCCAACCTGCTGCTGGGCAACACCATCTTGCTCAAGCACGCCAGCAACTGCCCGCAACAAGCCCTGCGCATTGCCGAAATCATCGACGCGGCCGGGGCCCCGGAAGGCGTCTACCAGAACCTCTTCGCCACCTCCGGACAGGTCGCGGACATCATCGCCAGCCCCAAACTCCAAGGCGTTTCCCTCACCGGATCAGAGCGTGCAGGCAGTGCCATAGGCGCACTCGCCGGCCAATACCTGAAGAAGTGCGTCCTCGAACTCGGCGGCTCCGACCCGTTCCTCGTACTTCCCGCAGCCGATATCGACAAGGCCGCCAGCGCGGCAGCGGCAGGCCGATTCGGGAACGCCGGCCAAGCCTGCACGTCGCCGAAAAGGCTCATCATCGACTCGTCCAACTGGGACAAATTCCTTGAAGCGTTCCTGGCGAAAGCCGCAGAATGGCAAACCGGGGACCCCATGAGCGAAGACACGCGCCTCGGTCCCATGTCCACCGCCCAGGCCCGGGCAGAACTGGCCGAACAAGTTGACGATGCCGTGTCCAAGGGAGCGACCGTCCACCTGGGCGGAGCCGTCCCGGAAGGCCGCGGCGCGTACTACCCGGCGACCGTCCTCTCCGGCGTCACGCCCGAAATGCGCGCCTACCGAGAGGAGCTTTTCGGTCCCGTGGCGATCCTCTACCGCGTGGATTCCGTGGATGAGGCGATCAGCCTGGCCAACGATTCGCCCTACGGGCTCGGCAGCGCGGTCTTCACCGACGACCAGAAGCAGGCCGCCTACGTCACCGACCGCCTCGAGGTCGGCATGGTGGGAATCAACACCACCATCAAGAGTGCCCCCGACCTCCCGTTCGGCGGAGTCAAGGCCTCCGGCATAGGCCGCGAACTCGGCAAATTCGGACTCAACGAGTTCGCGAACAAGAAACTCATCCGCATCATCTGAGGCCCGACACAAAATAGGAGAGTCCATGCGCGCAGCAGTCTATTACGGCAAAAACAAACTTGAAATCGAAGACATACCGGAACCGTTCTTGGTCGATCCAGCCGGCTGATCCCAGCAGAGTACACGCAATCGATGACGACACACGATAAGGCTGGGCCTGCCACTGCAGGTCCAGCCTTCAGTGTGCGGCCTGGCTATTCGGGGAAGCGGCACGGTGGACAGCCATGGGAATAAAATACCTCGAAAAGTTAGTTGTTGGTTAAAGTAATTCTGGCGAACACAGCAATCACCAAACAGGAGACACCATGGACAACACACCCCTCGATGTCAGTAAGACCGCACTGTTACTGATAGACCTTCAGAACGACAATGTCCATCAGGACGGGGCGTTCGCATCCTTCGGTGCCGCCGCCCATGCAGTTGAGCAGGGCTTGGTCCCCCACGTGGGGCAACTGCTCGAATGGGCACGCAACGAGTCAATGCCGATCATCCACAACCGCATCGTGTTCTACCCCGGTGGCGACTTCGGCGGGACGAATGCCCCCATCTTCCGGATGATCGGCCCGGAGTCACTAAAGCTCGGATCCTGGGGTGCAGACGCGCTGGAGGGGCTGGGGGCGCTGGCGGACGAGCCTGTCCTGATCCGCAATCGGATGAGCTGCTTCAACGGCAGCGGACTGGATATTTTGTTACGGAATACCGGGGTCACCACGGTAATAGTGGCAGGCGTCTGGACAAACATGGCCGTGGAACATACCGTGCGTGACGCAGCGGACCACGGGTACCGCACAATCCTGGTAACGGACGCAACATCGAGCATCAACGCAGAGTGGCACGACGCCGCACTCAGCTATGCCTTGACGAACATCGCCGAATTCCAGTCAACCGGCGAAATTACGGGGGCGGCCGTTTGAGTACGCTACCCCAACCGACCATCGCGTGGCAGTCCCCGGACGATCCGCGCAAGCCCTTGGTCGTCTTGCTTCACGGGCGCGGGTCACGCGAAACGGACATCATTGCGTTGGCGAATTACCTCCCGGCCGGTCCGGCCTACGCGGCTGTGCGTGCACCTCTCGCAGAGGGCCCGGGGTTTGCCTGGTTTGCGAACCGTGGCATCGGCCGCCCTATATCCGCGTCCCTCACGGAGACCATGGCATGGTTTACGGACTGGCTGGACAGTGTTGCGCCGGCCGAGCGGCCCGTGATCCTTGTTGGCTTTAGCGGGGGTGCCGCCTTCGCTGGGGGTCTCGTATTGAACGATCCTGACCGCTTCGCAGGTGCGGCAATCCTCTACGGAACCCTGCCCTTCGACGCTGGCGTGCCGACGACGCCGGGCCGACTCCAGGGCATTCCAATGTTCGTAGCGCACGGTGACGCTGATTCGGTCGTACCGGCCGAGTTGCTGAGATCCACCTGGAGCTATCTCACTGAAGAGTCAGGTGCGCAGACAATTGCCATCCGTTCGGCCGGCGGCCACAGCATAGGACAAGACGACGCAACCGCCCTCGCGCACTGGATCACGGACCTGCAGGGGCCTTAGGCCACGCAGGAGGACCGCGGCCACTTATAAGGAATTTACATAACCGATAGCCCAATAAATATTGGACGCCATAAGGGACCGAAGCAGATACTTAAGTAACGACGAAAGGAATTCCCATGGCTTATCTTCGCCTCCATCACGTGAACGTCACTTCAGATGACATGCACTCCCTCAGCGACTTCTATCGCGACGCTCTCGGCCTGCCGTTGCTGCCTTCGCCGAAAATGATCGCAACCACCCATGCGGCCGACGCCGGAGTCACCGATGGAAACGCTGAATGGGAAGAGGGAGCACGCTTCTTTGAGGCTGGCGACCCCGAGGAACTTCAGGTGCACGCCACACGGCGCCAGGCGTACCTTGCCCTGCAGGAAGGGCACTCTGTAAATCCCCTTGTTGGGGGCCACTTTGCCTTCCGGACCGACGATATTGAAGCCATCAAGGCCCGGCTGACAGAACACAACATCCCCTTCGACGACTGGGGCATCTGGTCCGTTGAAGGGTGGCACCAGATCTTCCTGACGGACCCGGCCGGAAACATGATCGAGATTCACCAGGTGAAGGAAGCAAAGGCGTAGCCCTGCACTCCGGACTGGCCCTGACGGCCGTTGCGTACCCTCCCCGGGGATGCAACGGCCGTCGCCCATTTAAGTCGTGAAACGGCCGACCAACAGCCCAACGATTTCCAAGGAAGTCAACGACGCACAGATGCCCGGCTGGAGCGTTCCAACCGGGCATCGTGTTGCATTGCTCCTGCTTCCGTCAGGCGGGGCGGCGGTGACGTTTTCGAGGACGACGGCGAGGCCCTGGCCCACGCCGATGCAGATGGCGGCGACGCCCCACCGCTCACCGGAGGCCTGCAGGGACC
>NZ_JBTNDK010000063.1:0-3288 GCF_054511035.1 Pseudarthrobacter sp. MDT1-22
CGGCTATATCCCGTTCGACCAGGACGCCGCGAACCTGTTCTTCCAACTCGTCTCCAGTCGCTACGAACACGCCTCCATGATCCTGACGTCCAACCTCCCGTTCAATAAAAGCGCACAGGTTCCGCCCAAGGTATGCGCTTTCGTACCTAAAGTTCACAGGTGCGGGCTGAAGACATGATCCTCGTTGTCAACGGCATCGGTGACATAGTGCAGTGCACCTCCTTCCGTCATGCCAAAGACGGCAGCCACCAGACGCGGGTCGAGGCGGTGGGCCAGATCTGCGAGCCGGGTCTGACGCAGCACGGTGGGCGTGATGCCTGCACCGTCGAGGATATGGGTCATGAAGGATGACGAGACAAGATCCCGGTGCCGGCGTGTGTATCGGGTGGTGAACGCGTACGGATTGCCACTCAGGACGGTGGAGCGCGCGCTGAGAAACTCGTCTAGGGCGGCTGCCGTGAGCGGGTCAATGGGCACTGGATGCGGGCGCCCTGCGAATCGGATCGTCGCCGCGCCGACATCGATATCCACCAGGCGCAGGTGGCGAAGCTCGGTGCAGCTGGCGCCGTGGAGCAGACTCAACAGCCCGGCGCCGCGCTCAACGGGGTTGACGTTGTGGTCACTCCAGCGGGTGAGCAGCTGGCGCTGGTGGTCCAGGGTGAGGATGTGCCCGGCGAATCCGCGGGGACTCTTGCGCCTGATGGTGCCGGCGGGGTTGATCAGGATGAGTTTGCGGCGGCGGGCGAAAGCGAAGAAGCCCCGGCAGGTGGCCAGCCGCGATCCGGTGTTGGTCGTGATGAATTCTTCAATATCGGTGACCGCGACCGCTGCCCAATCAGTGATCCCGCGGCCTGTGAGTTGTTCAGCGAGCATACCCAGGTCTGCGATGCGGGCCTCGATCGTGTTGTCTCCCAGCTGGCCGTGGCCGCGGAGTTCAGCACGGATCCTGGAGTCGAGCAGGTGCCGGGTGAAGGCTTCGACGCCGGGGCGCAGTGATATGGGAACTCGGGCCAGACGCCGGTGCCGGCGGCCGGCCGCGAGCCGTTTGGGCTCATCGAGGTGGGTGCCTTTCCCGGAGCGGATGAAGAATTCATCGACCAGCCTGGTGGTAGCGCCGGCCGATCGGCCTGAGGTGTGCAGAGCAGCGATAATGGCGGCGGGTGTGGCCACGCCGGTGTGGAGCAGAGCCTCAACCTTCCGTAGATGTGCGGTTGCTTTGGGGGCTGCGCAGCGTTGGGCCAGGTCCTGGGCCAACGGCCCGAACCAGACCGGAGCGTTGTCTCCCAGACGCATCAGGGCCCCCTCGGTCCAGGTCGCGACCCTGGACGGGTCCCGCTGGTAACAGGGTGAACACAGGCCGAGGCCGTCATGGATTGCCATCCGTCCGCAGCCGGCGCAGATCCGGGGTGTTGGCTTCTTCCGAGGCCGGGCGCGGCGGACGCACATCCCGCAGATCCCCGACTCCGGGACCAGGACTCTACTGAGCTGGCAGGAAGGGCAGTCCTCTTTGAGGGCCTCCCGTTTGGCTTTCCAGTAACAGGGCGTGCACCGGCCGCGGGCATGCAGGGCGTCGCTGCCGCAATCCAGGCATTTCCCGATCAGCACTGTCCGACTCAGAACGGTGGAGGTGTCCGCGCACCACCGCGGGCACGGGCCCGGTCCGGACCGGGCGGGTCCGCCGAGCCGCCGGCGCCTCCGGCCGCGGTCCCAGTATTGGCGGAAGTTGCCGTTGCAGCAGAGTTGGTTGTGTCCAGTTCGAGGAGGTCGTTGGGGGTGCAGTCCAATGCCGTGCAAAGTGCGGCGAGGGTCTCGAGTTTGACCTGGACGGGCTGGTTCGTCAGAAGCGCGGAGACTGAAGCGGCGGATAGCTCCAGGCCGGCTTTCTCCGCCAGCAGACGACGTAGCTGGGCTCCCGTCCAGACCTCCCGCTGGGCGGCGGCCATTCTGAGCCGCCAACGGAATACGGCCATCGTTTAGTCCTCCTTCAAGTTGGTCAGGGTCGTGGAAATGGCCCGCCGGTAAGCGTCTTCGACAAACGTCGCCGACGGGGTGACATAGCGCATCGTCGTTCCCACATTCCAGTGGCCGAGCATCTGCTGGATCGCGACTAGATCGATGCCGCGTTCGTAGTTACGCGTCGCACAGGCGTGGCGGAGACCGTGCGGGCTGAAACGATCATGCACCGGATGGCCCTCCTCATCGCACAGGTGCGCCAGACGGTTGCGGATCGATCCGGAGTTCAGCTGGCCGCCGCCCTCGTCACAGAAAAGGACCGGTCCGGGAACCTTAAACCGGGGGCGTACTTCGGCCAGATACCAGTGAAGAATCAGTGAGAGGTCATCGAGCATGGGGACCCACCGCGGCCGTGGTCCCGAGCCCTTGGCAGCCTTGCCCAGACGGACGTGGATCTTCCCGAAGGGCCCCCGGTCAAAATGCAGATCGCGGATCTCCAGACTTGCCGCCTCCGCAGAACGCAATCCTGCATGATAGAGCATCCGCAACAGCGCATAGTCACGGGCGGCCGGCGTCCACTTGCGGGCCCCGTCCATCCGGTGACGCAGGAAGGTGAAGAATTCGTCCATCCGGGCCGGGGTCGGCGGGGGACGAGTGGCCGGGGAATCGCTTCCCACATGGCGGCCGGAGTGAAAGATATCGAGGGGGTCTGATAGCCGCGCTCCGAACCGTGACTCAATCTCGGCCCCATGCCTGGCCTCCAAGAATGCGAAGAACGACTTGAAGGTGCCTACGTATCCGCGGCGGGTCACCGTCCCGACGCCGCGTTCAATTAATGCCGCCATGATCGAATCAATGTCTTCCGGTTCCAGCTCCCACGCCGGTTTCCCCGCCAACGCCAGGAACCGCTCCAACACTCCCGTGCCGTTATCGATGGTGAGCTGGCTGAAACCCCGGGCGACCTGGCTGGCGACGAATGCATCCACACAGGCCGATTGATAAGCCGACGGGTCAATAAACTCCACCGTCGGCGAGAGAGCAGTGCATTGAACTGAGTGCAACCGCGGACGATCGTTCACCGCACACCTTCTGTCCAGCTTAGAAACTAAACCGCTACCTCATATTTGAGCACCCTACCTTGTGAATAGGTGAACGCCGCGCCGGACCAATAGCAGCAGGTCAGCACCCCAAACAGGCAAAAAGCCGAGAACGAACATGTGGGAACTTCAATACGCTGGGGCGACGTCTTCGGAGACCTGACCATCGCCTCGGCCATGATCGACCGGATCGTTCACCACGCCGACGTCATCAGCCTCAAAGGCAACAGCTACCGGC
>NZ_JBTNDK010000064.1:0-3227 GCF_054511035.1 Pseudarthrobacter sp. MDT1-22
CCGAAACCCGTTACCCGGGCACGGACCGGATCCTACGATTCGAAATCAAAAACAAAGAAACGTCACTCAAAAACTAAATCGCTGTGTCCAGAGTCCTGAGGCCGCGATGACGGCGCTTTCGCGGAATTGCTTGGCTACCAGGACAGTTCGCCGTGGGCCAGCCGCGTTGGCCGTTCCGCGGGTTCCTGCAGCCGGTGGATAACGGCGGCACCCTGAACGCCATGAAGGCAGGCGCTGCCGCGCCCATCAAGTTCGGGGTCGGCGGGAACCGGGGGCTGGATATCCTGGCGACGGGAGCACCGTCGTCGTCCGCTATAGCGCGCCCCGGCGGCACCGCGCCGGACGAAGTGGAGCA
This sequence comes from Pseudarthrobacter sp. MDT1-22, assembly GCF_054511035.1. NCBI lineage: Bacteria > Bacillati > Actinomycetota > Actinomycetes > Micrococcales > Micrococcaceae > Pseudarthrobacter > Pseudarthrobacter sp. MDT1-22. Next base: position 356 of record NZ_JBTNDK010000064.1, read on the forward strand.
GACTGTCGCCGCGGGAGGCAGTTCGCTGAGCTACGCGGCCGGCTCCGATACCTACACCTACGTGTGGAAAACCCAGAAAGACTGGGCAGGGACGTGCCGGCAATTCACACTGGGACTGAACGACGGGACAACACACACGGCGCTGTTCGACTTCCGGAAGTAGCGCGCTGTTGCAATCTCACGGCTGACCCAACGCTGCCCAGGCAACGCTGAGCGCGACCAGTGCGGCCAGCGACAGCCAGGTGCGGTGGATGTTCCACCGGGTCCACCGGCGTTCGAACGATTTTCTGGCGGCCGCGGCATCTCCAGACGCGGCCGCCAGGTCCAGAGCGTTATTCAAGGGGATGTTCGCGGCGAAGGTGATGACCAGCGTGGCCGTGTAGCAGGCCAGGGAAACAGAGAGGGGGAGTGCGCTGGCAAGCCCGTCGGCCCACGAAAAGGCTGCCGAGCCCGCCAATGCGAGGAAGGCGCCGACAAAGCTCAGCGCGAACACCGGATTCTGGATGGCGGTATTGATCCCGGACATGGCACTGACAAATGTCGCATCATCGGTGGCGCGCAGCCCCGGCATCACCGAGCAGGCGTAGGAGTAGTAGAGCCCGCCAATCCCGGCGAGGGCTACGGTCGCGGCGGTCATGAGCAGGGTGATGACTTCCATGACGTTTCTCCTTGCTAGAGGTTCTTGCATTGATCCAAGCGGTGCAGGGTGACGGGAGGTTGAACACGTCATGTTTCCCCTGTGGCGAACACGCTCCCCAAGTGGGGGTCCGCCACGTAGCATCAAAGTACGTCGTAGCTAGGAGTGTGGCGAAAATGTTTGAGCGATTTACGGACCGTGCCCGTCGCGTAGTTGTGCTTGCCCAAGAAGAGGCACGCATGCTGAACCACAATTACATTGGTACCGAACACATCCTCTTGGGTCTGATCCATGAAGGTGAAGGCGTTGCCGCCAAAGCTCTTGAGTCCTTGAGCATTTCGCTCGACGGCGTGCGCGAACAGGTACAGGAGATCATCGGCCAGGGCCAGCAGGCCCCATCCGGCCACATCCCCTTCACCCCGCGCGCCAAGAAGGTGCTGGAACTCTCGCTGCGGGAAGCCCTGCAGCTGGGCCATAACTACATCGGCACGGAGCACATCCTGCTGGGCCTCATCCGCGAGGGTGAGGGTGTGGCCGCCCAGGTGCTGGTCAAGCTCGGCGCAGACCTTAACCGCGTCCGCCAGCAGGTCATTCAGCTCCTCTCCGGCTACCAGGGCAAGGAGACTACCGGCGCCGGCGTCGGTCCAGGCCAGCCCGAGGGCACTCCCGCCGGTTCCGTGGTCCTGGACCAGTTCGGCCGCAACCTCACGCAGGCTGCGCGCGAGAACAAGCTGGACCCGGTGATCGGACGCGAGTCCGAGATGGAACGCGTTATGCAGGTCCTGTCGCGCCGCACCAAGAACAACCCTGTCCTGATCGGTGAGCCCGGCGTCGGCAAGACCGCCGTCGTCGAAGGCCTCGCCCAGGCGATTGTCCGCGGCGACGTCCCGGAAACCATCAAGGACAAGCAGCTGTACACCCTGGACCTCGGTTCACTCGTGGCCGGCTCCCGGTACCGCGGTGACTTCGAAGAGCGCCTGAAGAAGGTCCTGAAGGAAATCCGCACCCGCGGCGACATCATCCTCTTCATCGACGAGATCCACACGCTTGTGGGTGCCGGTGCGGCCGAGGGTGCGATCGATGCTGCGTCCATCCTGAAGCCCATGCTGGCCCGCGGTGAACTGCAGACCATCGGTGCCACCACCTTGGATGAGTACCGCAAGCACATCGAGAAGGATGCCGCGCTTGAGCGCCGCTTCCAGCCGATCCAGGTCAAGGAGCCCTCCGTCGCGCACGCGATCGAGATCCTCAAGGGCCTGCGTGACCGCTACGAGGCGCACCACCGCGTCACCATCACCGACGGCGCCCTCGCGTCGGCCGCGAACCTCTCCGAGCGCTACATCTCGGACCGCTTCCTGCCGGACAAGGCCATCGACCTGATCGATGAGGCCGGTGCCCGGTTGCGCATCCGCCGGATGACCGCTCCGCCGGAGCTGAAGGCCATGGATGAGCGGATCGCCAAGCTGAAGATGGAGAAGGAATCCGCCATCGACGCGCAGGACTTCGAAGGCGCCGCTTCGCTCCGGGACAAGGAGCAGAAGCTCATTACCGAGCGCTCCGAGAAGGAACGCCACTGGAAGTCCGGCGGTATGGATGACATTTCCGAGGTGGATGAGGATCTCATCGCCGAGGTATTGGCCAACTCCACCGGCATCCCGGTCTTCAAGCTGACCGAGGAAGAGTCCACGCGCCTGCTGAAGATGGAAGACGAACTGCACAAGCGTGTGGTGGGCCAGAACGAGGCCATCAGGTCCCTGTCCCAGGCAATCCGCCGTACCCGTGCAGGCCTGAAGGACCCCAAGCGTCCGGGCGGCTCGTTCATCTTCGCCGGCCCCACCGGCGTCGGCAAGACCGAGCTCGCCAAGGCCCTGGCCGAATTCCTGTTCGGTGACGAGGACGCCCTCATCACGCTGGACATGTCCGAGTACTCGGAGAAGCACACCGTTTCACGGCTCTTCGGTGCCCCTCCGGGCTATGTCGGCTACGAAGAGGGTGGCCAGCTCACCGAGAAGGTCCGCCGTCGTCCGTTCTCCGTGGTCCTGTTCGACGAAGTGGAGAAGGCGCACGCTGACCTCTTCAACTCACTCCTGCAGATCCTGGAAGACGGCCGCCTGACCGACTCCCAGGGCCGCGTGGTGGACTTCAAGAACACCGTGATCATCATGACCACAAACCTGGGCACCCGGGACATCTCCAAGAGCGTGGCCACCGGCTTCCAGTCCGGCACAGACACGC
>NZ_JBTNDK010000065.1:0-3038 GCF_054511035.1 Pseudarthrobacter sp. MDT1-22
GTGCGGTTCTGGCTGCGGCCGAAGACCAGGGCGTCGATGGAGAACCGGCCTGCCCCGACGATGGCGAGGGCTGCCGCGCCGGCCGCGAGGACGAGCACGAGTTCGTATCCGCCTTTGTCAGCGAAGATGCCGGCCGGCGCGTGGACCAGGAACAGGGCGCCGAGCATGTCCAGTGCCAGGAGGGCGGCCACTGGGCGGACCAGTACGCCAAGAATGATGGCGGCGCCCCCAAGGAGTTCCAGAAAGCCGATGGCGGGAGCAACCAGCTGAGCAGCCGGTACCCCCATCTGAACGAAAGCGGCCTGCGTGCCCGGGATGGTGTATTCAAAGATCTTCTGCCAGCCGTGGGCAAAGAAGACAACGCCCACGGCCAGGCGCAGGACTGTACGGGCGAGATTGGACTGCGTGGCAGCGGGATAGACCGGAGAAGTCATGGGATCGTTCCTTTTGTCTTGGCTTCCTGAAGGGGGCGGTTCAAGCCCGGCCTTCGGAAGTTTAGTTGATGTTTCAAGTACCACTCTAAGAGTAAATGGTTGTTGCGTCAACTAATTTGTCGACTGTGCGCAGTATTTTCTGAGCGGGACTGGCGAGGGGGCTCATGCAGTCACGTCATGACGGCGATAGAGGGGCGCCATAGCCGCATCAGGATCCAGCCTCCCCAGGAGGGCATCGGCGATCCCCCGGAGCTGGCCGAGCTGTTCGGGAGTGAGCGCGTCAATGACGTGACTGCGGACGTTTGCCACATGGCCCGGCGCGGCTTCCAGGATTTTGCGCCATCCATCATCGGTGATGCGGGCGTTGGTTGCACGCCGGTCCTCGGGGCAGGGAAAGCGCTCCATTAGACCGCGCGCCTCGAGCCGCTTGACGACGTGGGACAGGCGGGGCAGCGTGGCGCTGGTCCGGGCCGCCAGGGCGGTCATTCGCAGGGTCCGGTCAGGGGCTTCGGAGAGCATCGCGAGCACGTAGTACTCAAAACTGGTCAGGTCCGCGTCACGGCGCAGCTGGGAGTCCAACACATTGGGCAGCAGCTCGACCACCGTATACAGCCGCACCCAGGCAGCCAATTCGTCTTTTGTAAGCCAGTTCGTTTCCATGGCTCCATTCTCTCCGAAGTTTGTTGTTGCGACAACTAACCTTAGCCGCTACTATTTAGTTGAAGCCTCAACCAACTGGGGTTCGAAACGAAGGAGACCGTTATGACCACTGTAAGCATCCTCGGAACGGGCAACATGGGCACGGCCATCGCCGGCATCGTTGAAAAGGGCGGCAACACCGTCCAGGTCCTCGGCAGCGAGGACACTGCCCAGGCGGTCACCGGTGAGATTGTCGTCCTGGCCGTTCCCTACCCCGCCGTGCAGGAGATCCTGGCCCAACGTGCTGGCCAGCTCGCCGGCAAGATCATCGTGGACATCACCAACCCGTTGAACTTTGAAACCTTCGACTCCCTGACCGTGCCGGCTGATTCCTCGGCCGCTGCCGAAATCCAGGCCGCGCTACCGAACTCCCACGTGGTGAAGGCCTTCAACACCACCTTCGCGGCCACCCTGGCCGCGGGCGAGATCGCCGGGCAACCCACCACTGTGCTGATCGCCGGGGACGACGCCGACGCGAAATCCCGGCTCGCGGAGGTCATCACTGCCGGCGGCCTGCGCGCCATTGATGCCGGCTCACTGCGACGGGCACGTGAGCTGGAGGCAAAGGGCTTCCTTCAGATCGCCCTCGCGGCCGGCGAGAAGATCTCTTGGACTGGAGGATTCGCCGTCCAGGCCTGACCCGACGGTCAGCCCAACCCCGCAGCATCGCATCACCGGGAGCCGCCCCGCCTTCATTCTGGCCGGCTCCCGAGGCACGCTCATGGCCCCAAACAGAGAAAGAATTACCTCCGATGCCAGTCTCCCCCGTCCGGCTGAACCACGCCGTACTATTCGTCACCGACCTTGACCGGGCCGAGCGCTTCTACACCCACGTCTTCAGCATGGAAGTGGTCGCCCGCGAACCGGCTGCGAACGCTGCATTCCTGCGGCTGCCCCGCTCCGGCAACCACCACGACCTCGGCCTCTTCGGCGTAGGCGCCGCCGCGGCGCCTAAGGTGCGTGGCGGCGTCGGGCTCTACCACCTCGCGTGGCAGCTGGACACCATCGATGAGCTCGCCGAGGCCCGCCGGACCTTGACGGACGCTGGCGCATACACCGGTCAGTCCAGCCATGGCGCCACCAAGAGCATCTACGGCGCAGATCCGGACGGCAACGAGTTCGAACTTATGTGGATGCTTCCCCGGCAGCATTGGGGCGAGTACGAGAACACCGCTCCCGTCGAGCCGCTGGAGCTCGACGCCGAACTGGCCCGATGGTCCGGCGTGCCCACCGCCGGCCGCATCGCCACAGCCAGCACTGAGGAGGACAACTCATGAATGACGATTTCGGCAAACCTACCGCCATCTGGCACAGCCCTGACGCCCCCGACCGTCCCCTTGTGGTCCTATTGCACGGACGCGGCGCCGACGAGACCGGCATCATTGGCCTAGCCGGACACCTGCCACCCGGACCATCGTACGCAGCCGTCCGCGCACCGATCCCCGCCGGAGGCGGATACGCCTGGTTCGCCAACCGCGGAATCGGCCGTCCGGTCGCGGAGTCCCTCACTCAGACCATGGCCTGGTTCCGGGAGTGGCTCGACGACGTGGCGCCCGCGGGCCGCCAGGTCATACTCGTTGGCTTCAGCGGCGGCGCCGCGTTCGCCGGTGGTCTGCTTCTGGCCGATCCGCAGCGCTTCGCCGGCGCTGCAATCCTGTACGGAACATTACCGTTCGACGCCGGCGTCCCAACCTCACCTGCGCGCCTGGCCGGAGTGCCGGTCTTTATAGCCCAAGGCGACACGGACACAGTCATCCCCCGCGAACTGCTGGACCGCACGTGGACCTACCTGCTCGGCGATTCCGGCGCACCCGCCTACGCACGCCGCGACCCCGGCGGCCACGGGCTCACCAACACCACCATTGCCGAGCTTGACGGCTGGATCGCAGAACGTCTGAATTTCCT
>NZ_JBTNDK010000066.1:0-2980 GCF_054511035.1 Pseudarthrobacter sp. MDT1-22
GCCGCGGCGCTTCGGCTGCTTGAACCAGCCGGATCACGGCCTCCTGAACACCCCACGCCTCGCTGGCCTGCCGGAAAATATGTGACACAATTCACATTCTCACCCGTCCTTTTCTGGTGTTGACTCGAAGAACTGGTGTCCCCTCCCGGGGGCGCCAACATCACACGCGCGTGAATGAGGAGATTTTTCAAATGAATAAGTCACTCCGCTTTATGGCAGTTCCCACCCTCGCTTTGGCCGCCCTGGCCCTTTCCGGTTCCCCCGCGATGGCCGCGGACCAGTCCTACCAGTCGACCCTGGGCCAGCTCAACGGCAGCGCGGGCGCCGGCACCATCACAGTTGATGTCACCGGTAACCAGGCCCACGTTGTCCTGAAAGTTTCAGGTATGCCGGCGACGTTCATGGATGCCCCGTACCCGCACGTCCAGCACATCCATGGCGGCAAGCAGGGCACCTGCCCGGACCCGTCTGCCGATAAGGACGGGGACAAGGTCATCTCCACCACCGAGGGCGACCCGTTCTACGGTCCCATCCAGACCACGCTCTCCACGAGCGGGGACACGAGCCCGGCAGCGGGCCTTGACCTCAAGGTCGGCGGCCAGGGTGCGGCCTACACCGTTGACCGCACGTTCGAACTGAACGCCGAGACCATGGCTTCCCTGAAAGCGGGCACCGCAGTGGTCGTCGTCCACGGCCTGGACCCCGCCACGCTCAGCGCGGCAGGCCAGGCCGCCAAGAGCGACCTTGCACCGACCCTTCCGCTCGCCGCCACTTCCCCCGCCCTGTGCGGGACCCTGAAGGCCGGCCAGATGAAGATGCCGGCAGGCGGCGCTGAGACCGGCGTCACCGCCGAAACCGGCACCGACACCGGAGCCCTCGCTATCGGCGGCGGTTTGGCCCTGATCGCCCTCGCCGGCGGAGCCTACGTTGTCCGCCGCCGCAGCGCCGAATCAGCAGCCTAAGCAAGGGCTGACTGGACCATCACTGTGACACTCATGAATCCCGGCCACCGCAGAGGCCCCCTGGCCTCCGCGGCGGCCGGGGTTCTGCTCCTGCTCACCCTGGCCGGCTGCGGCGCAGGAAACAACGGAACGCCCGACGCCGGCCCCCCACCTTCCGCTTCCACCTCATCTCCGGTAACACCCGGCACGACCGCGGCTCCGACACCGGCTACAGCCACCCCGCCGCCCGCCGCCCCCGTGGCGGCCCCGCCCGCACAGCAGCTTCCGCCGGTGATGGGCGCTTCCGCTCCCGTCACCTTGGCCATTGCCTCGATCGGGGTCCGGACGGACCTACTCCACCTGGGACTGCGCGAGAACGGCTCCCTGGAAGTACCGGAAGACACCGGTAACGGCACACCCGCCAGCTGGTACAACGGCTCCCCCACACCCGGAGAACGCGGCCCCTCCGTGATGCTCGGGCACGTCAACGCCCTCGGCGGGAACACCGGGGTCTTCGCGGACCTCCAAAAGCTCAAAAACGGCGACGAAATCAACGTGTCCCGAACCGACGGCAGCATCGCCGTGTTCACCGTTGACCGCGGCGCCCTCTACAGCAAGAACGAATTCCCCACCCTCGAGGTCTACGGCAACACCGACGGCGCCGAACTCCGGCTGGTCACCTGCGACGGCTACGACCCCGCCACCGGCCTTTTCGATGACAACTACGTCATCTACGCCAAACTCAAAGCCTGACAACGCACAGCCTGAAAAGCGGCCGCAAATCCTTAGCGGGAGCGGCCAGGACGGAAGTCATGAAAAACCGTACTCCCCTGCTGGCCTCGTTGGCACTCTCGTCCCTGCTGCTCTCCGGCTGCGCAACAGCGGCCGGATCCGTCACCGCACCGTCGGACGTCTCGACGCTGGCCCCCTCGGCTGCTTCACCCGAGGCGGGGCACACCGACAGCCAGGGCAGCGGGCACCACAGTGACGGGTCATCATCCCCGGACACACCCAAGGCCGACGGTCCCAGCGACGCTGCCCTGATGGTCTGCGGAGACCAGCCGATGGACAGGCTCACCGCCATCCTGGACCTGAAGGAGGACCCGCACACCATCAACGACTGGGCCGACAACACCTTCACCTGCACCTACCACCTGGACGAAGGGGCACTGGCAATCTCCGTCCAGGAAGCTGCAGACCCTGCGTCGGCACGGGTATATTTCGACGCGATGCAGGCCCTGGCCAAAGACGCCACACCCATCGAAGGCCTCGCGAACCTCGGCTTCCCGGCCTACGAAACCGCCGACGGGTCAGCGGTGTTCCAAAAAGACGCCTTCGTCCTGCACGTGGACGCCACCGACCTGCCCGCCACCCTGGGACCGGAGAACATCACCAGGAACGCCCTGGCCTACCAGCTCTCCACCACCATCCTGGCCTGCTGGGTCGAACACCCCTGATCCGCTTATGCGCAAACAAAGGCACCAACCGACGGCACCCATGAAAGGGGCACCCATGAAAGCAAACACCAGAACCGGTAGCGCGCTCGGACTCGCGGCAGCGGCAGCCGTGCTGGTAGTGTCCGGGCTGCGGGACCCCCGGCACCTCCGGGTCCGGCACAACAGCCAACCCCACACAGGCGGAACAATTCCCCTCAGCTCCTGCCGCCACCACAGAACCTGCTCCCTCAACCTCCGGCCCGGGCTCAACACCCGCGGCGGCCCCGGCGAAAATACTGATCAAGGGCTTCAAATACCAGGGCGCGGAAACCGTGAGCCCCGGAGCGACGGTCAGTGTGACCAACGAAGACACCGAAGCGCACACCATCACCGCTGACACCGGTGACGCGTTCGACGCCAACATCCAAGTCGGCACCGGCACCTTCACCGCACCCGTCGAACCCGGGACCTACCCCTACCACTGCAACTTCCACGGCAACATGAAAGGCACCCTCACCGTGAAATAACACCCCGGCAGAAGGACGCAGTACACCGGGAACGAAGTGGGGTCTGGAACGGAGATATTCGTTTCTTCGTTACCGG
>NZ_JBTNDK010000067.1:0-2820 GCF_054511035.1 Pseudarthrobacter sp. MDT1-22
AGCCCTGAATGACCAGATCGATGAGGAAAATAGTCAATGAGCGTTGTCATCGGAGTGGATTCCTCCACCCAGTCCTGCAAAGTCCTCGCTGTGGACGCCCAGAGCGGGGACGTCATTTCTTCAGGGGCGGCTGCCCACCCGGACCGCACATCGGTGGACCCGCAGGTCTGGACCTCCGCCTTGCGTGAAGCATGGCAGGCAGCCGGCGCGGACCGCCTGGGTGGCTCCGTCGCCGCCGTCAGCGTTGCCGCCCAGCAGCATGGAATGGTCGCCCTCGACAGTTCCCGAAAACCCGTGTATGACGCGCTGCTGTGGAATGACACCCGCAGTGCAGCGGATGCGGCGCGCCTGCGGGATGAACTGGGACCCGAGGGGTGGGTCGACGCCGTCAACCTTGTCCCGGTCGCTTCGTTCACCATCACCAAACTGGCATGGCTGGCACGGAACGAACCGGACTCCGCGAACCGGATCGCACAGGTGGTGCTGCCTCATGACTGGCTGAACGGCGCCCTGGCCGGCGAGTTCACCACCGACCGAAGCGACGCTTCGGGCACCGGCTATTATTCCGCCGTGACCAACAGTTACCGCACCGACCTGCTGGAACGCTTCTTCGGACGCATTCCTCAGCTTCCCCGAGTAGTGCCCTCTGACGAACCGGCCGGGAGTGTGCAAAGCGGTTGGGGAATTGACGGGGCGCTCCTTGGGCCAGGTGCCGGTGACAACGCCGCAGCAGCCCTGGGCCTGGGCGTCCGCCCCGGCGAAATCGTCGTCTCGATCGGCACCTCCGGAACCGTATTCACCACAACGCCGTCGGCTGTCCCCGATCCAACCGGGGCTGTCGCCGGTTTCGCGGACGCCACCGGCAACCATTTGCCTCTGCTGGCCATGCTCAATTCCGCCCGGGTCATGGCCGCCACCGCCTCAATACTTGACATCGACCTGTCGGCACTCGATTCGCTGGCGCTGGCCGCCGACCGGGAAGCAGGAGGGCTGACATTCCTTCCGTATCTGGACGGGGAGCGGAGCCCCAACCTTCCCCACGCGACTGGATCCCTGACCGGACTCAGCAGAAGCAACATGACCCCGCAGAACCTTGCCCGCGCCTCAGTGCTGGGTGTACTCAATTCACTGGCCGACGCCATCGACATTCTTAAACAGTCCGGCGTAGCCCCGGATAAAGTGCTGCTGATCGGCGGAGGATCGAAGTCCAGGGCACTTCGCCAGGCCGCAGCCAGCATTTTCGGGATGCCCGTCGAGATCCCGACAACGAAAGAATATGTGGCGCTAGGGGCCGCTAGACAAGCGGCATGGTCAGCCTCCGGAAGCCTTCCCGACTGGCAACGAAGCGTTGAAGCCGCCTACGAGCCCGAAGGACACTGGGGCGCCGAGGTGCGGGGACGCTACATCGACGCCCGAAAAAACATCTACGGAGTCTGAGCTAATTGTGACGGACGCCCACTGGGCAGGCTCGAACACAAGGGTTCCTTGTGTTCCCTATATGAGGTACCGGTAGACGGTGGCGCGGGAGACCCCGAGCATCTTGCCGATGTCACGGGCGTTGATTCCTTTGTCCTTGAGTTCCCTGGCTCTGGCAGCGGCAGTGTCATCTAATTTTCGGGGCCTTCCGCCGTGGCGGTTGTTGGCCGCGGCTGCGGCGAGTCCTGCTCTGGTGCGTTCGATCATCGTGTCGCGCTCCAGCTGCCCGAACGCCGCCATGATTGTCAGCATGGCGGTGCCCATCGGGCCGGTGGTGTCCAGGCCCTCGGTCAGGGAGCGGAAACCCACTCCCCGTTCCCGGAGATTCTCGATAACGTCCAGGACATGCCGGGTGTTGCGTCCCAACCGATCGAGCTTCCAGACGGTGAGCACGTCACCGGCCTCCAGCCGTTCCATTGCCTTGGAGAGCTGGGGGCGTTCCGTCGTGGACCCGCTGACGCCGTTGTCGGCAAAGATCCGGGCAGCGCCGGCGGCCTGGAGTGCAGTGAGCTGCAGATCCAGGTTCTGTTCCGTGGTGGAAACCCTCGCGTACCCGATAGCAGCCATGGCCGTCCCTGCATTCTCTTAATCCCGAACAACTTGTCGTTATGAGACTACCTGTTGTTGGACGGCATTCCGAGACAACGCCTGTCCGTGTCGCGCCGCGAAATCCATGTCGGAAACCCGCTTCGGAAATCAACGTCGGAAACCCCTGCCGTGATGGTCTTCTCGACACATGTTGATCGGATGTCACGCGTCTCCACCGCCGACCAAAACCCCGACCACCAAACGGACACCCTCGCCCGCGCCGGCGTCGACCCGGCCAACATTTGCCTCGACCACGCCAGCGGCGCCAAAGCCAGCAGACCCGAGCTCGACAAGGCCCTCGCCTCCGCCAACCGGGCCGGCGACCAGCTCGTCATCACCCGCCTCGATAGACTCGGACGCTCAGTCCTGCACCTCGTCACCCTCGGCGGAAGCACGGGCAATGTTCGGGATGCTCTCCGTCCTCGCCGAACTCCAACGAGAACTCATCATCGCCAACACCCGCGACGGCCTCGCGGCCGCCCGCGCCCGCGGACGAACCGAAGGAAGACGCCCGAAACTCACCCCCGACCAGGCCCACCACGCCCAACAGCTCTACGACGCAGGGGACCACACCGTCCAGCGCATCGCCGACCTGCTTCAGGGCCCGCGCTCCAAGGCCACCTCAACAAAACAAGCATCGGGCGACGCCCACCCCAACGCCGTGACCCGGCGTAACAGCGGTGCCGACCAGAACCTCTACTACCTGGCCCCACCGGCTTAGCGCGACTCTCCCGAGCATTGGTCCTCAAGCCCCGA
>NZ_JBTNDK010000068.1:0-2336 GCF_054511035.1 Pseudarthrobacter sp. MDT1-22
TCCTGTTCAGGTTGAATGCCGTAGTAACACTCATCCCAGCAGGACCACGAGTCCTCTGCTAGCTACAACACGAACCTATTTCCCCGGGAACCTTGAAGAGCCGGATTGGGTCCATTGCCTGAAGATCCCTCTCGGCAATATCACGATGGAGGACAAGCGGTGGATCATTATCGAAACCAACCAGCTGAGTATTTGAAGCCCTGAGCGCCACCCATTCGTGCGGTTGAGCGCCGGGGATCGTGCCAGAGAGCGCCAGCAGTCGCCTGGCTTGGCGCCGCCGACGCTCTCTGTCACAGGTGTTAGCGGCCATTGACACACAGGATTAGGCGCTCACGAGTGCTGCGTGTTCGCGCATGTTGTAGTTGCCGGTCTCGACCCAGATCGTGTTGTGGATGATCCGGTCCATGATCGCGTCCGCATGGACGCCGGAGCCGAGCCGCTGGTGCCAGTCCTTCTGCAAATACTGAGTGCAGAACACTGTTGAGGTCTCGCCGTAGCGGCGCTCCATCAGTTCCAGCAGCATGCCTCGCATCGGTTCCGTGGGTCGATCCAGGAGCCACTCGTCGATGACCAGCAGCGTGAATGCCGCATACTTTCGCAGGAATTTACCGGAACCGCCGGGCCTGTCTTGCGCGGCGACCCATTCTTCCTCGAGGTCTGGCATACGGACGTAATGTGCGCGGATTCGGTGCTCGCAGGCGCGTTTGGCGACCGCGCATCCCAGATACGACTTCCCCGACCCGGTGAACCCCTGCAAGACGACGTTCTGCTGCCTGCCCACGAACGAGCAGGTGCCCAGCTGGGTCAGCAGCTGCCGGTCAAGACCGCGCTCGTCGAGAAGATCGATGCGGCGCAAATCCGCGTTCGGATAACGCAGTCCTGCCCGCCGGATCAAGCCGGTCACCTTGGAATGCGTAAACGACGAATAGGCGTCATCGACGACCAACCGGACACGATCCTCGAACGGCAAGCTGATACTCAGCCTCTCGTCTTGGGTATCGATGGCCTCCAGCAACTCGCCCGCGTTCATCTCGCGCAGCTTGCGTTTGGTCTCCGCATCCAGGCGGCTCATCGAGCCCCTCCGGCGTAGTAGGCGCCGCCCCGCACGTATCCGCCATCGTCTCCCTCCGGCTCATCAGGGACGATCCCGGTTTTGTCCTGCCCGGTATCCAGGATCGGCCGCAAGTGGGCGTAGCGGGGCGATCGTATCGGCCCCCGCAGCGCGAGCTGGCTGGCCGCTTCCACCCGGGCCGGGGAGAATCGGCGGGACAGGCGCAGCACCGCCAGCGCGGGGTCGTAGCCGGCCTCCTCGACCGGCATGGACTCGAAGATCTTGCTGATCACCGTCACGGTTGCCGGGCCCATCCGTAACGCCCATTCATCGATCCGGGCCCGGTCCCACGCCTGCCAGCTGCGACCCTCCGGAAGGTCCGCCTCGTTCGTCTGATGCTGGTTCGCCGTCGTCGCTGGCAGCAGCAGGTGGCTGGTGAGGCGCTCATCGCTGCGATAGATCTCCAGCATGGTCTCCGTGACACGAAGATCAACATTCGAGCCGATGTGGGCGAACGGCACGGAGTAAAAGTTCTTCGCCCAGACCACGTGGCCGTTGCGCCCAACTTTGCGCCCATAGGTCCAGGTGCTGATCTCGAACGCCACCGCCGGCAGCGGTTGCAACACCGGCTTCTCCTCGGCGGTGAACACGCTCAGCCGGGAGCCCTCCCGCTTCTGGAACGGCTGCCTGTTATAGGCATCGATCTGCTCCCGAATCCGTCTCCGCAACTGCGCCAGGCTCCAGGACTCCCGACACGGCAATATATTCTGTGTGCGATAGTTCGGGCTTTGCGTCCACTTTCTGACCAACAAACCCGCGGAAATCCAGGGTTTTCATCCCCGCCACTCGCTGGCGACACCACATTAATTTTCTCGCAAATCGTGGCCTGTTCACCGGACATGCGACAGCAAAAATCCCGGAAACCTGCGGATCTGTTACCTACTGAGGTTCGTCGTGTCCAGAGCCCTGAGGCTCGTGAACACCTCTTTCCTCAACCCGGCAATCACCCAGGTGGCGACGTGCGAGACAGTGTTTTCCACGCTCGCCTTGTCTTTAGGGTGCTTCACGCGGCCCGGTAGTACCGCCGCTGAATAATGCGCCGCCATCTCCCGATACGCGTCGTTGAGCACGACCTCGCCCTCGCGCGGATGAGAGATCACCCCGGTCTTGAGATTGTCGGGCACGAGCCGCGGGACCGTGCCGCCGAAGAACGCGAACATCTCCGCATGCGCGCGCAGCCACGAATCCTGCCGCATATCCAGGCACGCCTCCACGAACGCATACC
>NZ_JBTNDK010000069.1:0-1793 GCF_054511035.1 Pseudarthrobacter sp. MDT1-22
AGTGTTCCAAATTGGGACACCGGGTCGTGGTTCTGCCACTACAGACTGGTGTTTACAAGGTGAATTATCTCACAGTGCTCTACAAGTCGGAGGAAGACATCATGGACAACGCCGTCCCCGGGAAGACCTATCAGCTCGATGCGCTCGTTGTTGGAGCAGGCTTCGGTGGTATCTACATGCTGCATAAGCTGCGCAACGAGCTCGGTCTCGACGCCGTAGCGATTGACCGTGCCGGGGGTGTTGGGGGAACTTGGTTCTGGAACAAGTATCCGGGCGCGCTTTCGGATTCTGAGAGTTTTGTTTACCAGTACTCTTTTGATCGCGACCTCTACGAACAGACTCCGTGGAACACGAAGTACGTGCCCCAGGCCGAGATCCTGGCGTACCTGAATGGCGTCGTGGACCGCTACGACCTGCGGGAGCATGTCCGGCTTGAAACTGGCATGACTGACGCTGAGTTCGACGAGGCCTCCGGCACCTGGACCGTGCGGACCGACCGCGGAGTCACGTTCCAGTCCCGCTTTCTGGTCACGGGCCTCGGCCTGCTCTCGGCCACCAATCTTCCGAAGTTCCCCGGCATGGAGACCTTCGCGGGCCGGCTGGTCCACACGGGTGCCTGGCCGGAAGACCTGGACCTCGCGGGCAAGCGGGTGGGTGTTATCGGCAACGGTTCAACCGGTAATCAGGTGATCACCGCCACAGCCCCGGTAGCGGCCCATCTGACCTCCTTCCAGCGCACACCGCAGTACAGCGTGCCGGCGGGCAACCGCCAGCTGACGGCGCAGGAACACCGTGCCCATCGGGAGAACTTTGAGGCGAACTGGGAACAGGTCAAGAACTCCTCGGTGGCCATGGGTTTCGAGGAGAGCGCCGTTCCAACGTTCAGCGTTTCCCCCCAGGAACGCGAACGGATCTACCAGCGGACCTGGGAGGAAGGCGGGGGGTTCCGCTTTATGTTCGAGACTTTCTCGGATATCGCCACGGACCAGGACGCCAACGAAGAGGCTGCGAAGTTCATCCGCCGCAAGATCGCCGAGATCGTCACGGACCCCGAAACGCGCCGGAAACTGACACCGACCGATCTGTACGCCCGCAGGCCGCTGTGCGATTCGGGCTACTACGAGACGTTTAACCGTCCAAACGTCTCCCTCGTGAACGTCAAGGAAAACCCGATCAAGTCGGTGACCGAACAGGGCATCGTCACCGCCGACGGCACCCTGCATGAACTGGACGTGCTCATCTGCGCGACCGGTTTCGACGCCGTGGACGGCAACTATGTCCGCGTCAATATCCGCGGCCGCGATGGCGAAACGTTGAAAGAGCACTGGGCTGACGGGCCAACCAGCTATCTGGGCATGGCAACCAGCGGCTTCCCCAATATGTTCATGATCCTGGGCCCGAACGGGCCGTTCACCAACCTTCCGCCCTCCATCGAGACGCAGGTCGAGTGGATCAGCGAAACCATCAGCCACGTCTCGACCTCCGGCACGGGCTGGATCGAGGCCAAATCCGAAACCGAGGCCGACTGGACGGAGACGTGCTCGGATATCGCCCACCAGACACTCTTCCCCCAGGCCGCCTCGTGGATCTTTGGCGCCAACATCCCCGGAAAGAAGCGCACGGTCATGTTCTACCTCGGTGGCATCAAGCAGTACCGGTCCATCCTCGCCGACGAGGCCTCCAACAAGTACCCGAACTTCGCAACCGACGCCGACATCCTGACCCCGGCCTGATCAGCACCACCACCGCCGGCCCGGGAAGGACAGCCCGCCAAGCCATCCTTCCCGGGCCGC
>NZ_JBTNDK010000007.1:0-185091 GCF_054511035.1 Pseudarthrobacter sp. MDT1-22
CGAACCCGCGTCGGTGGCCTGGCACGCCGTCGGACGTGCCGGGGACGTGGCCGGCAAGAGTGTGCTGGTGATCGGCTGCGGCCCGATCGGCGCCCTGGCCGTCACGGTCCTCAAACGTGCCGGCGCGGCCCGGATCACCGCCGTCGACGTCCATGCCAAACCGCTGGAGATCGCCGCCGCCGTCGGAGCGGATCACACCCTGCAGGCCGGGGACACGGACGCGATCGCCGCGGTGCAGGCCGATGTGGTCATCGAGTCCTCGGGCAGCCACCACGGCCTGGCCTCAGCCATTCAGGGCGCGGGGCGCGGCGGTACCGTGGTCATGGTCGGGCTGCTGCCCACCGGACCCCAGCCGGTCCTGATCTCCCTGGCCATCACCCGGGAACTGGACCTGCGCGGATCCTTCCGCTTCAACAACGAAATCGACGACGTCATCACAGCCCTCGCCGACGGCACCCTGAACATCGGCCCCGTCATCACCCACGAATACCCCCTCAGCCAAGGCCTGGAAGCCTTCGAAACAGCCAGGAACTCCGCCACATCAGGAAAAGTACTCCTCAACTTCCAACCGGAATAGCACGATAAAGGACGCCCTGGTTCTGGCTGGTTCTGGGCGTTGTCAGCTCCGGCGGACGGGAAGGAACACCCGGGGCTGGTCCGTCCACGTTCCGGACAGCCGGGATGTGGTGCGGCGCATGATCTGTTCAGAAGCGGCCCGGGCCGTGGCGGCGTCCCCGGCGGCAACCGCTTCGGCGAGATCGACGTGCCACTGCAGCGCCCCCTCATGGGGGTGGTCCGGCATTAGTCCGTGGACCGTGCGCCCCGTCAGGGTCTCCGCCACCTGCCCCATCAGGTTGGCGAACATTTCGTTCCCCGATCCGGAAAGCAGGACCGAGTGAAAGGCGATGTCCAGCTCCAGGAACTTCTGCGCGTCCCCGGAGTGGCCGGCGTCGCGCAGGGCATGGGCAATGTCCACCAGCTCACGCCGGAGCTGTGCCGGGGCATTGTTCGCGGCCAGCTCGGCAGCTGCGGGCTCGACGGCGGACCGCAGTTCGATCAGTGAACGCAGCTGGGCGCCGCGGGCGTCGCTGGATAGCCGCCAGCGGATGACCTGGGAATCGAAGGGGTTCCAGCGGCTCGGCGGCAGCACGCGGATCCCCACCCGCTTGGTGGTTTCCACGAGGCCCAGGGACTGAAGGACCCGCACGGCCTCGCGGACCACGGAACGCGAAACCTGCAGTTCTTCCTCAAGGTGCTCGGCCAGCATAATGTGTCCGGTGGGCAGCTCGCCCGTGATGATCCGGGTGCCTAGGTTCTCGATGGCACGGTGGTGCAGGCTGGTCGACATGGACTCAAGCCTAAACTGGGATTGACTGGGCCCGTTCCACAAAGTGGGCACCGCTTCCCTCAAGCCGATTGAATATATATGCTTTATTAGGATCCATCGGTTCGTGACAGCGTGCTTCGCAGCGAACGCGGAGCCATCTGCACATCCATTGCACAACGAAATTGGAGTTTTGATGTCTGCACACATCGGTGTCACCGGCCTTGCGGTGATGGGCGCCAACCTGGCCCGCAACCTGGCCCGCAACGGCTTCACCGTTGCCCTGCACAACAGGTCTGTTGAAAAGACCGACGCGCTGCTCGAAAAGCACGGCACGGACGGCGACTTTGTCCGGACCGAAACGCTGCAGGAACTTGTTGACTCGCTGGAGAAGCCCCGCCGCGTCCTGATCATGGTCAAGGCCGGCAAGCCGGTTGACTCGGTCATCGAGCAGCTTGAACCCTTGCTGGAAGCCGGCGACATCATCATCGACGCCGGAAACTCCCACTACGAGGACACCCGCCGCCGCGAAGCCGCGCTTGCGAAGAAGGACCTGCACTTCGTCGGCATCGGCGTCTCCGGCGGTGAGGAAGGTGCCCTGAACGGCCCGTCCATCATGCCCGGTGGTTCCAAGGAGTCCTACGACGCCCTCGGCCCGCTGCTCGAAAAGATCTCCGCGCACGTCGACGGCAAGCCCTGCTGTGCCTGGATCGGTACCGACGGCGCCGGCCACTTCGTCAAGATGGTCCACAACGGCATCGAATACGCCGACATGCAGGTCATCGGCGAAGCCTTCGACCTCCTCCGCTCCGGCGCCGGCATCGAACCCGCTGACCAGGCCAAGATCTTCGAAGAGTGGAACAAGGGCGAACTCGCCTCCTTCCTGATCGAAATCTCCGCCGAGGTCCTGGGCCACGTTGACACCCGCACCGGCAAGCCGTTCGTAGATGTTGTGGTGGATGCCGCAGGCCAGAAGGGCACCGGACGCTGGACGGTCATCTCCGCGCTGGAGCTTGGTTCCCCGACGTCGGGCATCGCCGAGTCGGTCTTCGCCCGCGCCTTGTCATCGCAGTCCGAGCAGCGCAAGATCGCCCAGGAACTACTCGCCGGTGAGGAAATTGCCGTCGACGTTCCAGATACCTTCGTTGAGGACGTCCGCCAGGCGCTGTACGCGTCCAAGCTGGTTTCCTACGCCCAGGGCCTGGACATGCTGACCTCAGCAGCCAAGGAATACGGCTGGGACCTCAAGCTGGACGAGATCGCTTCGCTGTGGCGCGGCGGCTGCATCATCCGTGCAGAGCTGCTCAAGGAAATCACCAACGCCTACGCCGCCGAAGATAAGCCGGCCAACCTGCTGTTCGCCCCGGCGTTCACCAAGGCCATCGCCGAGGTCCTGCCGGCATGGCGCCGCGTGGTCTCCACCGCCGTCCAGCTCGGCATCCCCGTGCCGGTCTTCTCCTCTTCACTGGCCTACTACGACGGCCTGCGCCGCAAGCGACTGCCGGCCGCAGTGATCCAGGGCCAGCGTGACCTCTTCGGCGCGCACACCTACGGCCGCGTCGACGCTGAGGGCACGTTCCACACCTTGTGGGGCGAGGACAAGTCTGAAATCGAAGCAGTGGACACGCACTAATCCCCATGCTCTGATTGCATCAAGCTGCAAACCCTGCGGCCGGCACTTCCCGGATATTCTGGGAGCTGCCGGCCGTTGGCGTTTCCGGCAGCAGCCGCGGTGTCCGTCCATACCAAGGAGTCAGAATGCCCAAGCCAGTCGCATTTGTTACGGGAGCTTCCACGGGTATCGGCTTCGAGGCGGCGAAGAAGCTCAGCAGCCATGGCTTCATCGTCTACGCTGGCGCCCGCCGCGTGGACAGGATGGAGCCGCTGAAAGCGCTGGGCGTCCAGGTCCTGGCACTGGACGTGACGGACGACGACTCGATGCGTGCCGCCGTCGGCCGTGTCCTGGAAGAACGAGGGCGGATAGACGTTCTGGTCAACAACGCCGGCTACGGGTCCTACGGGGCGCTGGAACAGGTGGACCTGGCCGAAGGCCGGCGCCAATTCGAAGTGAACGTCTTTGGCCTTGCCAGGATGACCCAGCTGGTCCTGCCGGCCATGCGGAGTGCGGGCCGGGGCAGGATCATCAACATCTCGTCCATCGGCGGAAAATTCTACGAACCCCTCGGTGCCTGGTACCACGCCACGAAGTTCGCCGTCGAGGGCATGAGCGATGCGCTGCGGCTGGAACTCAAGCCGCACGGCATCGACGTCGCCGTTATTGAACCGGCAAGTACGCTCAGCGAATGGGGCCGGATTTCCGCTGACGGGCTGTTGGCCAGCAGCGGCGAGGGGCCGTACGCCGCCCAGGCAAAGCACATGGCGGATGTCCTGGCGTCCACGGACAGGCCGGAGACGTCAACGCAGCCAGCGGTGATTGCTGCGGCTGTACTGCACGCGGCCACGGCTGCGCGTCCCCGGACCCGGTATCCGGTGGGCAGGGGAGCGGCAGCCATTCTGGGCCTGCGGCGCGTCCTGCCGGACCGGATCTATGACGCGGTGGTCATGGCAGTCCTGAAGCGTGTTGCCGGGTAGAGGCTGCAGTAACGGATCAGATCCGGTATTCGATGTCGTACTCGGCCGGATCCACTGCGGGTTTGGTTTCGCGCTGGGCATCGCGGTGGCGCCACTTGGCGGGCACTCCGGTGACAATCGATTCCGGCGGCGCGTCCTTGACCACCACGGCGTTGGCGCCCACGGCGCTGTCCCGGCCGATGGTGATGGGTCCCAGGATCTTGGCCCCGGCACCGATGGTGACCCGGTCCTCAATGGTGGGGTGGCGCTTGACCTTGGCCAGGGAGCGGCCGCCCAACGTGACGCCGTGATAGATCATCACGTCTTCGCCGATTTCGGCGGTCTCGCCGATGACCACACCCATACCGTGGTCGATGAAGAAGCGCCGGCCGATCGTGGCGCCGGGATGGATCTCGATTCCGGTCAGGAAGCGGCCCAGCTGCGACACCAGCCGCGCCGGGAACCGCAGCCCCGGGCTTTGCCACATACGGTGCGTCAGCCGGTGGATCCAGATGGCGTGCAGCCCCGAATAGGCGAAAAAGTTCTCAAAAGAACCTCGAGCCGCCGGGTCGTGTGACCGGGCGGCGTCGAGGTCTTCCTTCAGTCTTGCGAAAAAGCCCACAAAGTTCTTTCTACAGGAAACGGGGCGACAACGGACTGATCAGCCGCGGATGTCGTCATAGAGCACGGTGGAGATGTAACGCTCACCGAAGTCGCAGACAACCGCCACGATCAGCTTGCCGGCATTCTCCGGACGCTTGGCAAGTTCCAGGGCACCCCAGACGATGGCGCCGGAGGAGATGCCGCCGAGGATGCCTTCCTTGACGCCAAGTTCACGGGCGACGCGGACGGAATCCTCCAGGGTGGCGTCCAGGACTTCGTCGTAGACGTTGGTGTCCAGGATTTCCGGGATGAAGTTGGCGCCGATGCCCTGGATCTTGTGCGGCCCGGGAGCGCCGCCGTTCAGGATGGCGGAGTCCTTCGGTTCGATGGCCACAATCTGGACGTCAGGATTGCGTTCCTTCAGGACCTGGCCGACGCCGGTGACGGTTCCGCCGGTGCCGATGCCGGCGACGAAGATGTCCACCTTGCCGTCGGTGTCGGACCAGATTTCCTCGGCGGTGGTGGTGCGGTGGATCTCAGGGTTGGCCTCGTTGGCGAACTGCTGGGCCCAGATGGAGTTCTCCGTGTTGGCCACGATTTCCTGGGCCTTTTCCACGGCGCCGCGCATGCCCTCGGAACCCGGGGTCAGCACAATTTCGGCACCGAACGCGCGCAGCATAACGCGGCGTTCGGTGGACATGGTCTCCGGCATGGTCAGGATGACCTTGTAGCCGCGGGCAGCGCCCACCATGGCCAGGGCGATGCCGGTGTTGCCGGAAGTGCCTTCAACGATGGTGCCGCCGGGCTTGAGGGCGCCGGACTTCTCGGCGGCGTCAACGATGGCCACGCCGATGCGATCCTTGACGCTGTTTGCCGGGTTGTAGAACTCCAGCTTGACGGCCACAGTGGCGCCCAGGCCCTCGGTGAGCCGGTTCAGGCGGACCAGCGGAGTGCCGCCGACCAACTGCGTTACATCGTCATAGATCCGTGCCATGTAGATATGCCTATCTCTCAAGAGTGAATGCTGAGGTCAGCCTAACGATGGCTGAGCGGCGCTGCTAAGCATTAAGCCATGCAGAGTAATATTTCCTGGCCTTGGCGAGCTTGGGATTGATGATCACCTGGCAGTAGCCCTGCTCGGGATACTTGGCGTAGTAGTCCTGATGGACCTCCTCCGCGGCATGGAACCGCGGCAGCCGGCTGACCTCGGTCACAATCGGGTGCGACCACAGCGCCTGGTTCCGTTCGATGGCTTCCTCGAAGAGAATCTTCTCCTCGGTGGTCTCATAGAACATGGACGAGCGGTACTGGGTGCCGACGTCGTACCCTTGGCGGTTGAGCGTGGTGGGATCGTGCAGGGCAAAGAACATGTCCAGGATGACCTCGGCCGGAATGACGGCCTCGTCAAAGGTGACGGCCACAACTTCGGCATGGCCGGTGGTCCCGCCGCAGACGGAGTAGTAGTCGGGGTACGGGTCGTGGCCGCCCGTATAGCCGGAAACCACCGAGCTGACGCCTTTGGTTATCTGGTAAACGGCGTCAAGGCACCAGAAGCAGCCTCCACCAAGAACAAAAGTTTTCATGACCTCTTCAATGGTTGAGTGCCCCGGATGATTCCCTGACCACCTTACGAGACTGTGACACATGCGGGCCAGATGGCTCCATGGGGTAAAAATGAGACTATGGAACCTGTGAACACCGGCGTTACAGATGCGGACAAGCACGACGACGGCACCCTTACCGGGGAGGACGCTGCAGCGGATGGTCCAGCTGCTCCCACGCTGGGCCAGGTGCTGCTGGCGGTCGAGGAACTCTGGCCCGAGTCCCTGGCCGAAAACTGGGACGAAGTTGGGCTCGTGGCCGGCCACCCCTCAGCGCCCGTTACCAGGGTGATGTTCGCCGTTGATCCCACGCTCACGGTGATCGAGGAAGCCGTGGAATGGGGTGCCGAGCTCCTGATCACCCACCACCCCTTGCTCCTCAAAGGCGTCACGTCGGTGGCCGCCACCACTGCCAAAGGGCAGGCCATCCACCGTCTCATCGAGTCCGGCACCGCTCTCCTGACCGTTCACACCAACGGTGATTCCGCCGTCGGGGGCGTTTCCGACGTCCTGGCTGATGCGCTGGGACTGGAGGGCGTTGTCCCGCTGACCGTTGCCGCAAACGGCCTGCCCGAGGAAGGCATCGGACGCGTGGGTGATCTGGCGGACGTGATGAGCCTGGGCGATTTCGCAGCCAGGGTGTTCGGCATCCTGCCGTCGGTGGCCGGGGGAGTCCGCGTGTCCGGGGATAAGGATGGGCTGGTGCGGCGTATTGCGGTTTGCGGCGGGGCCGGGGATTCCCTGTTTAACGAAGTGCGGGCCAACAACGCCGACGTCTATGTCACCGCCGACCTCCGGCACCATCCGGCGTCCGAAGCCCGGGAAGCGGCAGTGAACGGCCGGCCGTACCTGATTGACGTTTCGCACTTCGCCAGCGAATGGCTCTGGCTGCCCGCCGCTGCGTCGGCACTGGGCAATGTGCTCGCCGATCAGGGCCACGACGTCGAGATCCAGGTAAGTACCACCAACAGCGATCCGTGGGACTTCATTCTGACGCCGGGCTAAGCCTGGCGTGCGAACTCCGTCGCCGGGCCCACACCGGCGAGGGACCCACACCGAGCGCAGCGAGGTTTGGGAGCCGGTGGGGACCTGTCGAGCCTGGGGAGCACGCTAGGCGCTAGAGTCTATAGAGCGCCGATACGGTGCCCGGCTTCGGCCGGATTGGATTTAGCGGAGGTAAATAGTGGCCAAGGCAGCACCGGCGGAACAGTTGAAGTTGCTCGAACTGCAGGGGCTGGACGCAAAGCTCAAGTCCCTCTCCAACCGCCGTCGCGCCCTGGAAACTGATCCTCGGATCGAGGACCTGCAGTCAGCCCTTTCCGTCGCCAACGGTGAACTCGGCTCCGCCAAGATGGCCGTCCATGACGCCGAGGCCGAGCTGAAGCGCGCCGAGGCCGACGTCGAACAGGTCGCCTCCCGCATCGAACGCGACGAAGCCCGGCTCAACAGCGGAACAGGGCTGTCAAAGGACCTCGTGGCCCTGCAGAAGGACATTGCCTCCCTCAACAAGCGCCGGTCCGACCTTGAAGACGTGGAGTTGGAAGTCCTGGAACGCCTGGATTCGCTGCGCGAGCGCCAGGCTGCCCAGCAGCTCATCGTGGACAACGTCCAGGGCTCGTTCGGAGGCATCCGCGCCGAACTCGATGAGGCCCTGGCCGAGGTGGCCGCTGAAGCGACCGTTGTCCGCGGCAAGCGTGCCGAATTCGCTGCAGGACTCGACGCCGGGATGCTGGCTATTTACGGAAAGACGCTCGCTAAGCGGGGAGCGGGCGCCGCCCGGTTGTTCCACGGAACCTCTGAAGCCTCCGGCATGAAGCTGAGCCCCGGAGACCTCGCAGAAATCAAGGCCGCCGCCGAAGACGACATTGTGTTCTGCCCGGACTCCGGCGCCATCCTCGTGCGCTCCGCCGAGTGGAACACCCCCGCCCCAACTGCCTAGCAGCCCATGTAAGTAGCACTAACTGTCGTTTTGAACGTTCAAAACGACAGTTAGTGCTACTTAGTTGGGAAGGATGATGTTCAGGGCGTGCGGTTTCCGCGCTGAACCGTCAACCAACTCCGCGTCCCATTTCTCGCGCGCGGCCTTCAGCAGCTGTACCGGGGTCTGCGGGGCGTTGCCGCGGCGGGCAAGCAGGTGCCGTGCCAGCTCGCCGCGCGTGTGTTTCGCGAAGTGGCTGACCACCTTGCGCACCCCGTTGACCTCGGTGAACACGTTGATGGCCACCGTCTGAGCCGGCGGTGGTGCCCATGCCATGGCATACGTGCTGGAGCGGCAGTCCACGAGCAGATGCCCGGACACCGACTCCGCGAGGGCTTCCGAAAGCTGCGGCTTCCAGAACGAGGCGAGGCGGCCGACGTCGGGCAGTGCCGTTCCCATCGACAGCCGGTAGGCGGGCACACGATCGGCGAAGCGGATGGCACCCCACAGGGCCGAGATCACGAGCACCGAACCATCGGCCTTCCGGCGCTGCGCCGGGGTCAGCGTTTTGTAGCCGAGGGCGTCGTACAGAACGCCCGAATAAATCTGGTGCGCAGGGGCCGCCGGTTCGGCGTGGAGCCGGGTGTTGCGTTCGACGTCGTCCTGCAGTGATGCGCCGACGCCGAGCAGCGCGAGGGCATCCTCATGTGCACTCACCGTCCCCAGCGCTTCCAGGACCTTGGCCCGGTAGGTGTTGAGTTCAGGAAAACTCAGTGACGGCCAGTCGACGGCGGACCCGCGGACTGCGGGGGTCTTGCCTTCGGAGGGGGGAAGCAGAATCAGCACCGTACGATCCTACCGGCGACTGAGGGGCCTCCTTCCGGCGGTAGACTGGCTGCGGATGGGTTGACCAGGCGGCCGCGCGTCACGCAAGTGGCTCGAGGAACGTCCGGGCTCCGCAGGGCAGGGTGGTGGGTAACGCCCACTCGGGGTAACCCGCAGGCCAGTGCCACAGAGAACAGACCGCCTGCGTCTTCCGGCAACGGAAGCTCAGCAGGTAAGGGTGAAACGGTGGTGTAAGAGACCACCAGCTTCCCGGGTGACCGGGAAGGCTAGGTAAACCCCACCCGGAGCAAGGCCAGACAGGACACGTTTGAGGGCTGCCCGCCCGAGTGTCCGGGTAGGCCGCTGGAGGGCGTCGGCAACGGCGTCCGTAGATGGATGGCCGCTACTCCCGCGCTGGTAACGGCACGGGAGCACAGAACCCGGCGTATCGGTCAACCCATCCAACACCACCCGCCGGGCACCGACGCGCCCCGCATGTGAGTGATTTCACGCCGGTTGCGGCGGTCCGCGGTGTCGCTCCAGCCTAGAATAGAGAGCGAACGTAGAAGTTCTGCCGCCGGGTCTGCGTTCGCAGCCGGTGGCTTTTCTTTACGCTTCTCCACGGCACCCGGGATGGACCGCATCCTGCCGGTGCCAGAGCCCCTGGACAACATCAGGTGGCCGCCAACCGCGTACGACGACGTATGCGGCTGAACCGAGGAAGGTAGTTCTGTGAGCCAGACGTCAGATTCTTGTCTTGATACGTGGATGGGCCGGGAGGCTCTCGCCGAGGCCATGATTCCGGTGATTGGCCGGCTGTACCGCGAAAACAACGTGGTGACCAGCATTCACGGCCGCAGCCTGATCAACAAGTCCACTATGAACATCCTCAAGGCGCACCGTTTCGCCCGCCGCATGAGCAACACCGAGCTCCTGCTCGAAGAGACCGCACCGCTGCTGAACATCCTGGCTCAGCTGGAGCTAGGTGCGGCGGCCATCGACGTCGCCCGCCTCGCGGAGAAGTTCAAGGCAGAAGGCGACGGCGCCACCCTGGAAGAGTTCCTCCGCGCCGAGCTTGCCGAGGTAGTAGGCAGGCGTGGTGGCGATGACCGCACCAGCACCGACGTTGTGCTCTACGGCTTTGGCCGGATCGGCCGCCTGCTGGCGCGCCTTCTCATCGAAAAGGCCGGCGGCGGCCACGGCCTGCGCCTGCGTGCCATCGTGGTGCGCCGCGGCTCGGACAAGGACCTCACCAAGCGCGCCAGCCTTCTGCGCCGCGACTCGGTCCACGGCTCCTTCGAGGGAACCATCCGCGTGGACGAGGACGCCAACACCATCACCGCGAACGGTGTGCAGGTCCAGGTCATCTACTCGGACAACCCCGCCACGATCGACTACACCGCGTACGGCATCCACAACGCCCTGGTGGTGGACAACACGGGCCGCTGGCGCGACGCTGAGGGCCTGTCCCAGCACCTGCAGAGCAAGGGCGTTGCCCGCGTTCTCCTGACTGCCCCGGGTAAGGGCGCGCTGAAGAACATCGTGCACGGCATTAACCACGGCACCATCGAGGACACGGACCAGATCGTGTCCGCGGCGTCCTGCACCACCAATGCCATTACCCCGGTCCTGAAGGCCATCAACGACAAGTTCGGTGTGATCCACGGCCACGTGGAGACGGTCCACTCCTTCACCAACGACCAGAACCTGATCGATAACTTCCACAAGGGCGACCGCCGGGGCCGCTCCGCCGCGCTGAACATGGTCATCACGGAAACCGGTGCGGCCACCGCTGTGGCGAAGGCCCTGCCCGAACTGCTGGGCAAGCTCACGGGCAGTTCCATCCGGGTCCCCACGCCGGACGTCTCGCTGGCGATCCTGAACCTCAGCCTGGAAAACGGCACCACCAAGGATGAGGTGAATGATTATCTGCGTCAGATGTCCCTGCATTCGGACCTCCGCAAGCAGATTGACTACATCGATTCGCCTGAGGTTGTTTCCACGGACTTCGTCGGCTCGCGCCGTGCCGGCATCGTTGACGGCCTCGCCACGATCTCCAACGACAAGAACCTGATTCTTTACGTCTGGTACGACAACGAGTTCGGCTACAGCTGCCAGGTAGTCCGGGTTATGGAAGAGATGGCCGGCGTCAACCCGCAGGCGTTCCCCGCCAAGGAGGCCGCTGCGGCCTTGGCCGCAATCGCCGTCTAGGCCGTTTGCGGGCTGGCTGCCGGACATTCCCGGCTGGTTCGCTGGAATCAGCCGGGAATCGGGACCACACTGGTGGCATGGATAACGAAACTCTCCACGAGACCACCCTTGAACACGCCCTCGACGTCGCCAGGGCCAACCACAAAGAGGCCATCAGGCTCCTGGAGCAGGCCCGCGCGTCCCGGGCTTCCGGCGACGTCGGCGACGACCGCGTGCGCCAGCTCGAAGGGCTCCTTCAGGTTGCCGAAGAAGACCTGCGCCGTGTAGTCCGGGAGCAGTAGCCGGCCGTAGCAGTAGGCGGATGTCCCGGGCCACTCGTCCTCCCCATTGTGGATAACCGCATGGGTGTCAGTGGGGTGGCCTAGGCTCTTCTGGTGCATTACATTTCAGGAAGAGCCGGTTGCCCATGACCGTCAGCTGGCGTGCCTACCGCCGTGCCCGCCGCCGCTCGAGGCAGGCCTGGGCTCTACTGGCGGTGCTGGCCGTGTCGGCAGTGGGCTCCGCGGGGTGGTTTTTCACCGCGGGCCAGTTCGCTGTGGCAGAACCGGCAATCGCCGGGCCCCGCGAGGCGCCTGTTTTCGACGGGACCTGGATGAAGCCCGTGATCCCGGTGCACGCTGTACCGCAGGGGAGTGCCCTGACCGCCCTCGAGCGGCTTCCCGTCAAGGGACGGGCTCCCAAAGACAATTACCAGCGGGAGGCCTTCGGGCAGGCCTGGCTGGACGTGGACCGGAACGGCTGCGACACCCGCAATGACATCCTCCGCAGGGACCTCACCGCTGTGGGCTTCACGGAGGGTTCCAAATGCAAGGTAGTGTCAGGGTCCATCCATGAGCCGTACACGGGCAAAGCCATGTTGTTCCGGCGTGGCCCGGAAAGCAGCAAGGAAATCCAGATCGATCACGTCGTGGCGCTCAGTGACGCGTGGCAGAAAGGCGCACAGGGGCTGACCCCGCAGCAGCGCCAGAGCCTGGCCAACGATCCGTTAAACCTCATCGCCGCGGACGGTCCTGCAAATCAGCAGAAGAGCGCAAGCGACGCCGCCACCTGGCTGCCGAAGAACAAAAACATCCGCTGCCATTACGTGGCCCGCCAGATCTCGGTGAAGGCATCCTATGGACTGTGGGTCACGCAGCCGGAGAAGGATGCGATGAAGCGCGTCCTGGACTCCTGCCCGGACCAGCCAACCATTACTGCGAGGTAATGCGTCGGCTCAGTGGCCGAACGGGTCCGGATCCACACCGGGCATCCAGGTCAGGCCGGGCACACCCCAGCCGCTCTTCTTGGCCAGTTTCATGGCCTTCCGTGCATAGCGGTCAATCAGCCGGTTGACGTAGAGCTTTCCGTCGAGGTGGTCGTATTCGTGCTGGATGACCCGTGCGAACCATCCGGTCGCTTCGAACTCCACAGGCTGCCCATGGCCGTCAAATCCTTCCACCCGCGCCCACTCCGCACGCTTGAGCGGGTATGCGCCGCCGGGGAAGGAGAGGCAGCCCTCTTCCTCTTCCTCGGGGTCCGGCAGCGCGCCAGAGATCTTGGACAGGGTCAGTACCGGGTTTACCAGGACCCCGATGGGCGGAGCGCCGTCGTCATTGGCGTACTTGTACACAAAGATTCTTTTGCCCACACCGACCTGCGGCGCCGCCAGGCCCACGCCGTTGGCGGCCTCGTTGGTTTCAAACATGTCCGCGATCAGGGTGCGCAGTTCGTCGTCGAAAACCTCCACCTCGGCGGCGCGGCGGTGCAGCACCGGTTCACCCCAGACGGTGATTGGCAGAACTGTCATGTCAGGCGGCCCTTCGTGCGTGCGGCGTGGCGCCGGCGGTTATGCAAAAAAATGGAGGCCGTACCGGATATCCGGTACGGCCTCCAAATGGACGGCTTTCACTGCCGCCCTATGAGGGTGAGCTACGGGGGTTGAACCCGCGACCTCCTGGACCACAACCAGGCGCTCTGCCAACTGAGCTAAGCCCACCATGCGCCCCACAGATTTCCCGGTAGTCCGGTGCTCTGGAAAGGCAACTCAAATAGCTTACCTGCTGTTTGAGGGTGCTTGCGCCATTTTTGGGCTTTTTGCGAAAATTTCCGCCAAACGTGGCGCAGATTACTCTTTCGGAATACCTGCTGTGCCCGGCGAGGCAGTGATGCGCTGGGCGACTTCACGGGCCGTGGCGCTGTCAGGCCCCGGAGCCGGAACGAAAACCGCCTCGCGGTAGTAGCGGAGCTCGTCGATGGAATCCTGGATGTCACCCAGGGCGCGGTGGCCGCCCTTCTTGGCGGGGGACTGGAAGTAAGCCCGGGCGAACCAGCGGCGGGAGAGTTCCTTAATGGTGCTCACGTCGATCACGCGGTAATGCAGGTGCTCCACAACGGCCGGCATGTCGCGGGAGAGGAAGACGCGGTCGGTCCCCACGGAATTGCCGCCCAGCGGTGCCTTGCGCGGGTCCGGCACCCACTTTTCGATGTATTCCATCACGGCGGCTTCGGCCTCGGCCATGGTCTTGCCGTGCGGCAGTTCCTTGAGCAGCCCGGACCGGGTGTGCATGTCCCTCACGAAGTCGTTCATCTGGGCGAGGGCCGCATCCTCAGGCTTGATCACCACGTCCACACCGTCGCCGAGAATGTTGAGCTCTGAGTCCGTCACCAGCGCCGCCACCTCGATCAGGGCGTCGTTCTTGATGTCCAGGCCGGTCATTTCGCAGTCGATCCAGACGATGCGTTCGTTAGATATAGGCACCGGACCAGCCTACCGTTTAGCTCCGGCGCAACCGTCCGATGCTAGGATTTCGGGTACATGGGGCGAGGATTTTGCCGCTGTGCGGTGTCTGCGCGGCCCGGGCGGCCACAGCCGCCCGCGGGACTGAAGCGCCGAGTGTAAAGAGATTGGACGATCCTAAGATGACGGCGCCTGTGCCTGCAACGGGGGAGATGGCGGCCAGCGTGATCCCGGAGCCCGGTGCGGCAGAAGTGGATAACGCCAGGTCCCCCATCCTTGCCGGTCTTGTCGGCTCGGTGCTTATGGTGTTCGGATCCCTCGGCGTCGGCTGGCTGGCCCCCGTTTCCGAACTCCGCCGCGTACCGATCTTTATCTGGATGCGGACGGAGGCCATCGGCGTTGCCCTGGCCATCGTGCTGGTTGCGGTAGGCGGCATGCTCCTGGTCCGCTCCTGGCTGAGGCTCGGCCAGCGGGTCCGCGTATGGGGGCCGGCGGCGCGAAAGGCAACGCTGCAGGCCATCGCAGCATGGGGCCTGCCGTTGATGTTCACCGTCCCGCTCTTCAGCCGCGACGTGTATGCCTACATTGGTCAGGGCAGGCTGATGGTGGAGGGGTTCAACCCCTACGAGAACGGCATCTCGGCGTTGTCCAACTATTTCCAGCTTGGCGCCGACAAGCAGTGGACTGAAGCTCCCGTGCCGTACGGCCAGCTGTTTCTGTGGATCGAGCAGTTTGTGGTCTGGTCCACCAACGTCCAGCCCGAGGCCAGCGTGATGCTTTTCAGGCTCGTGGCGCTGTTTGGTGTGGTCCTCTGTGTCATCTACGTGCCCAAGCTGGCCGAGCTTCACGGCGTCAATCCGCACCGCGCCTTGTGGCTCACCGCGGCCAACCCCCTGTTCCTCACCAACTTCATCGCCAGCGTCCACAACGACGCCCTCATGATCGGGTTGGCCCTTGCCGGGCTGTATTACGCGGCCACCAGGCGCGTGGTGCTGGGCATAGTCCTCGTCACCCTTTCCATCGCCGTCAAGCCCATCACCATCGTTTTCCTGCCGTTCATCGGCCTGATCTGGGCAGGCAAGAACGCCGGCTGGCCGCGGAAATTCCTGTTCTGGGGACTGACCGGAGGGCTGAGCCTGGCCATTCTGTACGGCCTGAGCCTCGTCAACGGGTTCGGCTTCGGCTGGATCAATGGGCTGTCCGCCCCTGGCAGCCTCTTCATTTGGTACGCGCCGGTGGGCTTGGTGGGGCTGATGGTCGCTTCCGTTTCGAACGCCTTCGGCCTCGACGGGTGGACGCTCGCCGACTGGGTGTTCGACGCCGGCAAAATACTTGCCGTAGGCATCGTCGCCTTCCAGATATTCAGGGGTGAGCATGAGCGGCTGATCCGCCGCCTCACCTTGGGCTTTGCGGCCATTGTGGTGCTGGCGCCGATGATCCAGGCCTGGTACGTGGTGTGGCTCATCCCGCTGTTCGCGGTGACAGGCATCCGCAATGACTGGCAGGTCAAGGCCCTGTATTTCATCGTATCGTTCTTCATGATCTACGCCATTTCTGACCAGCTGGAGGTATTTCCCTACCTCCAGACCGAGGACCTGGGACTTGCCCTGGTCCTGGCCCGCTTCGCGGCGGCGATTACCGGCCTGCTTTTTGCTATGTACCTGATCTTCATGGATCCAGACACCAAAGGGCTTTTCCGGAAGTCGGCCGAACCGGTGACCGAACGCCCCGTTATCTAGTCTCCGCAGGCGCGGTTATCCGGCGCCGGTGATTCCCGCCGTCGTGCCCTGTTCCAGATGCCGCAAGGCTTCCTTCCGGGACCGCGGACTCAACCGCGTACCCTTTTCCACCACGAAATCGTGTACCCACTCCGGGTCCGTTTTGGCGTATTCACGAAGCGCCCAGCCAATGGCCTTCCGGATGAAAAACTCCGGGTCCGCCAGGTTCGGCTCAATGACAGCCCGCAGCAGGTCCTGATCCGTGCTGGCCTTGGCCTTCAACTGCGAGGTGATGGCCGACCGCCGGATCCAGAAGTCCTGGTCCGTGCTCCAGGCCAGCAGGAGTTCGGTCATCATGGGCCGGTGGGCCTGAAGAAGCCCGCCGATACGATGCGACACCCCATCCACGAAATCCCACCACGCGCCGGTGCGGATGATCTCCTCATAGACCGGGAGCATCAGCTGGTCACGGGCCACCAACCGGAGGCTTGTCAGGTCAATGGCCGCATAGCGTTCCTCGCGTACTGTGGAGCCGCGCCAGAGTTCCAGCACCGTGGCCCGCAACTGGCCCGCCGACGTAACGGGGTGGACGGAAGCAGCGGCCAGCGCCAGCCGCCTGACTTCCGGGACTCTGACGCCCAGTGACGGCAGGCTGGACTTCATATACGCCTGCGCGCCAGTGGCCCGCACCGGGTCAGTCCGCTCCCGCAGCGCCGCGCGCACGGCATCCAGCAACTCGCGGTTCGGAGTCTCCGTACCCGGAGCATCCGTGACCGGTGCGTCCGTGTCCAGCGATTCGTCATTCGGCGACATTCGGTCCATGGTGCAACTTTAGCGAGGTGCCGGCGGCGTGGATGTCGGCCGGTCCATCCTCAGCGGGACGGCTCTAGAGTGGGACCAGACAAACTGCACGTTCCCGTGAACCGTGCTACCCGACGTCGGAGGTTCCCTGCATGTCCATGATCAAGACTCCCGAGCAGATTGCCCTCATGCGCGAAGCCGGGCGGGTGGTGGCCAATACCCTGGCGGCGGTGCGTCAGGCCGCCGGAGTGGGTGTCACCCTGCGTGACCTCGATGCGCTGGCCGCGGAGACGATTGCCACGGCGGGAGCGACACCGGCCTTCCTGGACTACCACCCGCGCTGGGCCGCAGTTCCCTTTCCCGGCGTGATCTGCACAAGTGTGAACGACGCCGTGGTCCACGGAATCCCCGACGGCTACAGACTCCAGGACGGTGACCTGCTAAGCGTGGATTGCGGGGCATTCCTGGAGGGCTGGTGCGGCGATGCGGCCGTCAGTTTCATTGTGGGAACACCCGATCCTGTGGACCAGGCCCTCATTGATGCCACGGATGCCGCCTTGGCCCGTGGGATCGAGGCAGCCCGGATCGGCAACAAAATGGGCGATCTTGCCTACGCGATCGGCGGCGCCGCGCGGCGGGCGGGCTACGGTCTGCTGGCTGACCACGGCGGCCACGGGATCGGCCGCACCATGCACGCCGAACCGCCGGTGCCCAACGACGGCAGGCCGGGACGGGGGATCAAGCTCACCGAGGGGCTGGTCATCGCCATCGAGCCTATGCTGATCCTTGGCCGCAAGGACGACTACTATCAGGACGACGACGGTTGGACGCTGCGTTCCGCCAACGGACGCCGGGCTGCCCACAGCGAACACACAGTGGCCATCACTGCCGATGGCCCGCTGATCCTTACGCTCCCTTAGGTCCGGTGAGGCTCAGGCGCACCATGGCCCGCCCTGGGACGGCGCTGCTGTCCACGGTGAACCCGGCGCGCAGGAAGAGGTTCAGCGTGCCGTGGTAAAGGTCTGCGGGTCCCGCGTTGGGCCGCTGCTCGCGGTCCACCGGGTAGCCTTCCACAACGTCGGCACCATTGAGCCGGGCATGCTCGACGGCGGCGCGCAGCAGCGCGGCTGCCACACCGCTCCGGCGGTGGCCGGCGGCGACCACGAAGCAGGTCACTGACCACACCCCGCCGGACGCATCCGGTGATGCTGTTTCGGAATCGGGCGGCCCTGGTTCCTCAGCCAGCCGCAGCATGCGGGAGCGAAGCACTCGGGGATAACAGGTCCGTGGCTCCACGGCACACCAGCCCACGGGCTGACCGTCGACGAAGGCGAGGACGCCGGGGGCGGGGGAGCCGCCGTCGAACCTTTCCTTCAACTGTGCCTTGCGGGCGGCCGGCCCCAGCGCGGAGTACTCCGGACCGGTGAGGGCAAAGAAGCGGCACCAGCAGCGGGGACGGCTCGCCGGGGCGGCTGAACAAGCGCTCGACGCCGTTCCACTGCGCCGCGGCCGTCGTCAGGCCGGGGGCGGGCCCGTCCGTCATGCTGGTCAGGCCACCGACTCGGCGCTGGTCGGGTGTGCCACTTCGGTGCTGCGCCGGAGTATGACCTGGCCGGTTATCGGGGGCGATCCGGCATCGTCGGCGGACGGGCCGGCTGCGCTGCTGGCGGCCTGCCGTCCGATCTCCTCCAGGGGAAGGTGCACCGTGGAGAGGGCCGGCCGGAAATCGCGCAGAGTCTCAATATCGTCGAAACCGGCAACGGCGGCGTCGCGCGGGATCCGCAGTCCCTGGGAGCGCAGCGCGGCAGCGGCCCCGATGGCCATAACATCGTTGACGGCAAAGATGCAGAGCCGTTTTGTCGCGGTCCCGGGTTGGGACGCTGTGATCCGTGCAGCCAGGGCGAGGCCGGCCTCGAAGCCGCCCGCACGGGTGAAGTCCGTGCGGATGACGTCCGCGGCAGGCAGGCCGGCGCTGGCGAGGCCGCGCTGGAACCCACGGATCCGGTCGTCGGAGGTGAACAGCCCTTCCGGGCCGCCGACGATGACGAAGTCTTCTTCCCGCGACGCGGCCAGCTCGGTTGCGAGCTGCGCGGCCAGCTCCTCATTGGGCACACTCACCACGTGGTAGCCGTCCGCTGTCGCGGCCCCCACAATCCCGTGGCCGATCACGCCCACGTGGCCGCCGTTGCGGCAGTATCGGTCCAGTTCCGCAGCGAGTTCGGTGTTGCCTTCCAGGTCCTCGGTGCGGGAGGTCCGTGATCCTGCGATCACGATGGAATCGGCGCGGCGTGCGGCGAAGGCAGCCACGGCCTCCTTCTCACTGTCTGGAGCGCCCTCGGTGGTGGCCAGCAGCACCATCTTGTGCTGTTCCCTCGCGGCATCCTGGACGCCGCGGGCAATGGCTGCGAAGTACGGATCGGCAATGTCATGCACGATCAGCCCGATCAGCCCGGAGCTGGACTTGGCCAGCCCCTGCGCCTGGGCGTTGGGAATGTAGCCGAGGGATTCGGCGGCCTGGCGCACCCGGTCCGCAATATCCTTGCCGGGTATCCGGGCGGAGCCGTTCAGCACGCGGGAGGCGGTGGCCGGCGAAACGCCCGCCAGCCGGGCCACCTCGGTGAGGGTACTTGCAGCCACAACTTCTCCCGTTCGTACAGACTTTCAGCGCCGTTAGCGCCGCTTTCAGTATGGCAGTTTGAGGATACTTTGGGAAAGCGCTTGCCAACCCGAACGCGAGCGGTGCATGATGGACGCAGTGGGAATGCGCTTTCCCAATATCCCTTGAGTAACACTGCTCACTCACCGTGGAGGACACATGGGCTTCGAAACAAAGACGATCCGTATCGCCATGAATGGCATCACCGGCCGGATGGGTTACCGCCAGCACCTGCTGCGTTCCATCCTTCCCATCCGCGACGCTGGGGGCTTCACGCTGGAGGACGGCACCAAGGTCCAGGTGGAGCCCATCCTGGTGGGCCGCAATGAAGCCAAGATCCGCGAACTGGCCGAACTGCACAAGGTGGCCGAGTGGACCACGGACCTTGATTCCGTGATCAATGACCCCACCGTGGACATCATCTTCGACGCCTCCATGACCAGCCTCCGCGCTGCCACGCTCAAGAAGGCAATGCTGGCCGGCAAGCACATCTTCACCGAGAAGCCCACGGCCGAGTCCCTCGAAGAGGCCATCGAGTTGGCCCGCATCGGCAAAGAAGCCGGCGTCACCGCCGGTGTTGTGCACGACAAGCTGTACCTGCCCGGCCTGGTCAAGCTCCGCCGCCTCGTGGACGAAGGCTTCTTCGGCCGCATCCTGTCCATCCGCGGCGAATTCGGCTACTGGGTCTTCGAAGGCGACGTCCAGGCAGCACAGCGACCGTCCTGGAACTACCGCAAAGAAGACGGCGGCGGCATGACCACGGACATGTTCTGCCATTGGAACTACGTCCTCGAAGGCATTATCGGCAAGGTCAAGAGCGTCAACGCCAAGACCGCCACCCACATCCCGGCCCGCTGGGACGAGGCAGGCAAGGAGTACAAAGCCACGGCGGACGACGCCTCCTACGGCATCTTCGAACTCGAAACGCCGGCGGGCGAGCCGGTCATCGGCCAGATCAACTCCTCTTGGGCTGTCCGCGTCTACCGCGACGAGCTTGTGGAATTCCAGATCGACGGCACGCACGGTTCGGCCGTTGCCGGACTCAACAAGTGCGTAGCCCAGCAGCGTGCCCACACCCCCAAGCCCGTCTGGAACCCGGACCTGCCCGTCACGGAATCCTTCCGCAGCCAGTGGCAGGAAGTCCCTGCCAACGCCGAGCTGGATAACGGCTTCAAGCTGCAGTGGGAAGAGTTCCTGCGCGACGTGGTGGCCGGCCGCGAGCACCGCTTCGGCCTGTTGTCCGCCGCCCGCGGCGTCCAGCTCGCCGAGCTTGGCCTGCAGTCCAACGACGAACGCCGCACCATCGACATCCCGGAGATCACGCTCTGATGACTTCCCTGATTCTTCCCACCCACGGCGGCGGCACCCGCGAGTACCGCCTCCAGGGCGGCGTGTCGTGGGCCCGCCCCACCGTCCCGCTCACGTCGCGGCGTGCCTACGCCGCCGCGCACGTCATTCCCGAGGTCCTGGCGGACAACACGCCAGGTGCCCCGGCCAGCCTCGACTGGGACGCCACCCTGGCGTACCGGCACGAACTCTGGTCCTACGGCCTCGGTGTCGCCGATGCGATGGACACCGCCCAGCGCGGCATGGGCCTGGACTGGGCCGCAACCCAGCAGCTCATCAAGCGCACCGGTGTGGAGGCCGCTTCGGTGGTCGCTGCCGGTGGCCCCGCTACCGCCGGGAAGACTGTGCGCGATCTCGTCTCGTGCGGCGCCGGCACCGACCAGCTGGACCTCGCCGCACTGCCCACCGGCAACGCAGGACTCGCCGCTGTCCTGGACGCCTACCGCGAGCAGATCGCCGTCGTCAGTGAAGCCGGACCCAAGATCATCCTGATGGCTTCCCGGGCGCTGGCCCGCGTGGCCAACGGTCCGGACGACTACCTGCACGTCTACTCCACGTTGCTGCAGGAAGTGGACCAGCCCGTCATCCTGCACTGGCTCGGAACCATGTTCGATCCCGCGCTGGCCGGCTACTGGGGTTCGGACGACGTCGCTGCCGCGACCGAGACCTTTCTGTCCCTTGTCCGCCAGCACGCGGACAAGGTGGACGGCGTGAAGGTATCGCTGCTGGATGCTTCGCACGAGGTTGCCCTGCGCGCTGCCCTGCCGGAAGGGGTCTGCCTCTACACCGGCGACGACTTCAACTACCCGGAACTGATCGACGGCGACGGCAGCCACCACTCGGACGCGCTGCTGGGCATCTTCGCTGCGATCTACCCTGCCGCATCGGTTGCGCTGCAGAAGTACGACGCCGGCAAGGCTGAGGAAGCGCGCGCCATCCTGGACTCCACCCGCGAGCTCGGCAAGCACATCTTCAGCGCCCCCACGTTCTACTACAAGACCGGGATCGCCTTCATGTCATGGCTCAACGGCAGGCAGCCCGGCTTCCAGATGGTGGGCGGCCTGCACTCCGGCCGCTCCGTCTGCCACCTGGCCAAGACCTTCGAACTTGCCGACCAGGCAGGGCTGCTGAAGGACCCGGCGCTCGCCGCGTTCCGGATGTCCGACTACCTGCGCATCAACGGAGTGGGAGTATGACATCCAATTCAGAACCGTCCCCTTTTTCACGGCTTTCCCTGAACAGCGCCACCACCAAGAAGCTGACGCTTGCCGAAGTTGTTGGTGGCTGTGTACGCGCCGGAATCCCCGCGATCGCCCCGTGGCGCGACCGGGTTGAAGAAGCGGGGCTGGACAAGGCCGCGAAGCTGATCAAGGACGCGGGCCTCCGGGTGTCCTCCCTGTGCCGCGGCGGCTTCCTGACAGCGCCCGACGCTGAGGGCCAGGCCGCCGCCCTGGCGGACAACCGCGCGGCCGTCCTCGAAGCCGCTGCGCTGGACACCAGGGAACTCTTCATGGTGGTCGGCGGCCTGGCGCCGGGGGAGAAGGACGTGGTGGCAGCCCGCCAGCGCGTTGCCGACCGCCTCGCCGATCTTGTCCCGTTCGCCACCGAGAACGGCATCCGGCTGGTGCTCGAACCCCTGCACCCCATGTACGCAGCGGACCGCGCCGTCATTTCGACCCTGGGCCAGGCCCTGGATCTTGCAGCCCCGTTTAATGCTCAGGCGGTGGGCGTCGCCGTCGACACCTTCCACGTCTGGTGGGACCCGGACCTGAAGGCCCAGATTGTACGTGCTGGCAGGGACGGGCGCATCGCCTCCTACCAGGTGTGTGACTTCAACATGCCCATAGCGGCCGATCCACTGCTGTCCCGCGGATTTATGGGCGACGGCGTCATCGACTTCGCCACCATCGGCACCTGGGTCAGGGACGCCGGGTACACCGGGGACATCGAAGTTGAAATCTTCAACCAGGAGATCTGGGACGCCGACGGAGATGCTGTCATGGAGACCGTCAAGGCCCGCTACGCGGAACTCGTCCTGCCCTACGCCTGATTCACACCGCAGGTTCGTAACACTCACACAACGAAGAACACCCCCGGTCCGAAGACCGGGGGTGTTCTTCGCTGACCGGCCCATCCGTAGCGGAGGTGCTGGTTCAACAACTTGTGCCCCAGGAGGGAATCGAACCCCCGACCGGCGGATTAGAAGGCCGCTGCTCTATCCCCTGAGCTACTGGGGCACGTGGCGCCACGACGATAGATCCGGCGCATCAAAAGTCTACATTGCCCCGACGCGCAGCAGCGTCAGCGTCGCGCACTGCCGGTACTCCTCCTCAACAGGGCGGTTGCAGGCAGGGTTGTGCACATACGCGAAGTTGTCCCTCGCGGTCCGGTGCCGTCCGCGCGAAGCTGGTTCTGCCGCTAAGGCGCTACCTTTCGAGACAGGACAAGACGATGACTGACTACCAAACATTCCGGGGCTTCGTTGCCACGGATATCAAGACCTCCACGACTCCGGGCGGCGTTGGCACCGCCTCGTTCCGCCTCGGTTCAACGGCGCGGCGTTTTGACCGGGCCACCAGCACCTGGGTGGATAGCCACACCAACTGGTTCAACGTCCAGGGCTACCGTCAGCTTGCCGGAAACATGGCCTGCAGCATCAAGAAGGGCCAGTGCGTCATCGTCGTTGGCCGGCTCAAGCTGCGCAGCTGGGAGAAAGACGGCCGGGTCTACCATTCGGCCGAAATCGATGCGGATTCCGTGGGTCACGACCTCAAGCGCGGTTCGGCCAACTACATCCGTACCAGCGACACCGGACTGCACCTCGTCTCAGACAACGGCGCGGCAGGGCAGGAGGCGTCAGCGGAGGGCAGCGGCGTCGGCCCCGCTGATCCTGACGAGGACGGCGGAGACCCGGAAGAAGGGGAGCACACGGACGACGACGCTGCAGCGTTGGGAGTCTTCCACGAGGATGCAGACGGCAACCGCATTCCGGTGGATGCTGAAACAGGCGAGCTCGCCGGAGCCACCGTCTGAAAGTGCTGGCGTTGGATACCGCACGGGACGCGGGCGGGCCCGGGGCCGGCAGTCCGCCCGCGCCGGGACCGTTCCGTCCCAGGCGTGGCCGCGTGGCAGAATGGCGGCATGAATCGCGCGACGGACAACCGGCAGGCAACCCCAATCACCAGCCGGACCACCCGTTCCCGGCGGTTTGGGGCACGTGCGGGTCGGGCGCCTGCGGCGCTCGCCGGAAGCCTCCTGATGGTTCTTGCGCTTGCAGCCTGCACTGGCAGCTCCCCAACGGCGGCAGGCACGGGCGCTGCCACGCCCGGCGAAATGGCACCCCCCTCGGGGCTGGCAACCACGGGCTCCACCCAGCCGGCCGCCACGTCCCCGGCGGAGGATCCGGACACCGTGGCGATGAAACAGACTGTGACGGATGCGCTGGGGAAGCTGGCGGCGGGGACACCAAAGCCAGCCACAGCCCAGGTGACAGATGCCCTGACCGGCGCCGGGATTTCCCCGCCGGCGCTCGAAGTGTCGGCGAGCCGGACGCCTACCGGGCTGGAAGCTGATGCCATTGAGGTCGCTGTGTTGCAGGGCACGGACTGCGTGGTGGGACAGGTCCGTGACGGCAAGGTCACCGTTATCATTCTGCCTGTCTTGGCCAGCGGCAAGTGTTTCGTGGGAGCGGCTGCCTGACGCCTCGAATGTGAGTTAAGCCCGCCAACCCACTAGATTTGGAACCATGGCGGAATTTATCTACACAATGACCAATGCCCGCAAGGCAGTTGGCGAAAAACTCATTCTTGACAACGTAAGCATGTCGTTCTTCCCGGGCGCCAAAATCGGTGTTGTAGGCCCGAACGGTGCCGGTAAGTCCACCATCCTGAAGATCATGGCCGGACTGGACATTCCCTCCAACGGTGAGGCCCGGCTCAGCCCCGGTTACACCGTGGGGATCCTGTTGCAGGAACCGCCACTGAACGAGGAAAAGACTGTCCTGGGCAACGTCCAGGAAGGCGTTGGCGAGATCTACGGCAAGATCCAGCGCTTCAACGAGATCTCCGAGGAAATGGCCAGCCCCGACGCTGACTTCGACGTCCTGCTTGAAGAAATGGGTCAGCTGCAGGAAGCCATTGACGCTGCTGAGGCCTGGGATCTCGACTCCCAGCTTGAGCAGGCCATGGACGCCCTCCGCTGCCCGCCCGCGGACGCCGACGTGACGCTGCTCTCCGGCGGTGAGCGCCGCCGCGTGGCCCTCTGCAAGCTCCTGCTGCAGAAGCCCGACCTCCTGCTCCTGGACGAGCCCACCAACCACCTCGACGCCGAGAGCGTACTGTGGCTGGAACAGCACCTCTCCAGCTACGCCGGCGCAGTCCTTGCCGTCACCCACGACCGGTACTTCCTTGACCACGTCGCGGAATGGATCGCCGAGGTTGACCGCGGCCACCTGTACCCCTACGAAGGCAACTACTCCACGTACCTGGAGAAGAAGCGTGCCCGCCTGGAAGTCCAGGGCAAAAAGGACGCCAAGCAGGCCAAGCGCCTCACCGAGGAACTCGAGTGGGTACGCTCCAACGCCAAAGGCCGCCAGACCAAGTCCAAGGCCCGTCTGGCCCGCTACGAGGAGATGGCTGCCGAGGCTGACCGCACCCGCAAGCTTGATTTCGAAGAGATCCAGATCCCGCCGGGCCCGCGCCTGGGCGGGCTGGTCCTGGAAGCCAGGAACCTGCAGAAGGGCTTCGACGACCGCACCCTGATCGACGGACTGTCCTTCACGCTTCCCCGCAACGGCATCGTCGGCGTCATCGGCCCCAACGGCGTGGGCAAGTCCACGCTGTTCAAAACCATCATTGGCCTGGAGCCGCTCGACGGCGGTGAGCTGAAGATCGGCGATTCTGTCAAGATCTCCTACGCGGACCAGAGCCGCGGCGGCATCGACCCGAACAAGACCCTGTGGGAAGTTGTTTCGGACGGCCTCGATTACATCCAGGTGGGCCAGGTCGAAATGCCGTCCCGCGCCTACGTTGCCGCTTTCGGCTTCAAGGGTCCGGACCAGCAGAAGAAGGCCGGGGTGCTCTCCGGTGGTGAGCGCAACCGCCTCAACCTTGCACTGACGCTCAAACAGGGCGGTAACCTGCTGCTCCTTGACGAACCCACTAACGACCTCGACGTCGAAACGCTCAGCAGCCTTGAAAACGCGCTGCTGGAGTTCCCCGGCTGCGCCGTGGTGGTATCGCACGACCGCTGGTTCCTGGACCGGGTGGCCACACACATCCTGGCCTACGAAGGCGACGAGGAAAACCCCGCCAAGTGGTACTGGTTCGAGGGCAACTTCGAATCCTACGAGGAGAACAAGGTAGAGCGGCTCGGACCCGATGCGGCCAAGCCGCACCGCGTGACGCACCGCCGCCTCACCCGCGACTGATCGCAAAGAAGGCCGGCACCCCGTCAGGGTGTCGGCCTTTCTGCTGCCTGCCGGGAGCCAGTCAGCCCGCTCTGCCAGCGGGCTCAGTCAGCCCGCTCAGCCTCAGTTCCGCCCGGCCTTGCGGATCTGGTGCTCCAGGACTTTGGACTGGAACGCGCCAACTACTTTGTTTTTCAGGTCGGTGGGAACCCGGACCATGCCCTCCTGCGCCACCGAGGCAACGTGCTGCCCGGCCCGGTTGAAAATTTTGCCCGTTGCGAGGCCGCGGGCTCCCTGGGCGCTGGGGGATTCCTGGACGTAGAGCAGCCATTCGTCCACCCGGGCGGGACGGTGCCACCACATGGCGTGGTCGAGGCTGGCGACACTCATGCCGGGCGTGATCCAGCTCAGCCCGTGGCGGCGCAGGATGGATTCCAGCAGCGTGTAGTCGCTGGCGTAGGCCAGGGCGGCCCGGTGCAGGTTTGAATCATCGGGCATGGGCCCGAACGTCTTCATCCAGACGGCGTTCCGGGCCTCCTTCTTGCCTTTGGCCGAAACGTAGAGCGGCGGGTCGACGTGCCGGATATCAAAGGGCCGCTCGTAAGCCCAATGCTGGGCGATGGGGTGGTCGAACTTGCCCAGCAGGTCGGCCGTGCTCGGCAGCGACTCAGGATCGGGAATGCCGGCGGGCATCTTGGATTCGTGGTCGAGGCCTTCGTCCAGGTCCTGGAAGGACGCGATCATCGAAAGGATGGGCACCCCTTCCTGGTAGGCATGGACACGCCTCGCCGAAAAGGACCGGCCGTCACGCAGGCGCTGGACACCGAACGTGATGGGCTTGTTGGCGTCGCCGGGCCGGAGGAAATAGCCATGCATGGAATGGACAAACCGTTCCGGGTCCACCGTCCTCATGGAAGCGACCAGCGACTGGGCCAGCACCTGGCCGCCGAACACACGCTGCCGGGGCTGCTGCTGCGATGGGCCAAGGAAGATGTCCTCATCCGTCCGGGCGCCCTCAAGCTCACCAAGGTCCAGGAGCTGGATGAGCGTTTCGGTGGGGTCGCCGCTGGGTGGCGCCAGCAGTCCGGTTTCGGCTTCAGTCATGGATCGACTCTAGACGCCGCCCGGCCGCTGCTCAACCAAGCTTCAGCCGGTAGTGTTCTTAATGTGTCTGACCTACTTACGAAGTCCTTCCGGTTCGCCGACCCGCGTGATCTCGCCGATCTGCGAACATTCACCACCCGTGCCAAGACGGTCGACGACGGCGCCATCCGGCTTCAGGCCGCAGGTTCCGTTCTCGCGGCCTACGTGTGCATTCTGCGGCCCCGCCTGTTGG
Organism: Pseudarthrobacter sp. MDT1-22; assembly: GCF_054511035.1. NCBI lineage: Bacteria > Bacillati > Actinomycetota > Actinomycetes > Micrococcales > Micrococcaceae > Pseudarthrobacter > Pseudarthrobacter sp. MDT1-22. Next base: position 27,035 of record NZ_JBTNDK010000007.1, read on the forward strand.
GCGAATCCACCCCCACCATCCTGGGCCTGCGCACCATGGCGCTGGCGGAACCTTCCGCGATTGACGTGACGGTACCGCTCTCAGCCGTTCTTGACCGGCTTGCCAGGGCAGGGGAGGACGACGTCGAGCTGCCGGTTCCGCCGTCCACCGTCACCGAATCGTGGACAGGCGTCGGCGCACCGCGCACCGGCTGGGAACTGGTGGGTGCGTTGTCGGATGCTGAACTCCGGCGCGCGGCCGAAGCCGGCATCACCGAAGTGGCGGGCATCATGCCCGCCCAGCCGGGGGCGCTGATCGTCAACAACGCACGCGCCGCTGTGTGGGGCCGGGCCCTTGATGACTCCGGCCTTCCGGCAGGAGCCGCCTTCGCGGCCCTCACCCTGGGATTCCTCGCAGACGCGGACCAGAAGCTGTACCGGGCGGGCCGTTGGTTCCGCCTCAGTGGTCCACGCGGCCACGTCCTGGCACGCACCGGCAGCGGCCTCTAAAACCCGGCCAGCCGCCGTCGTACGCGCCCATACGCTAAGCCCGAAGGCCGCGTCAGGCCTCCGACGGGCTGTTCACCATGGACAGGGCGGCGCGTTCCATGTAGTCCCAGAGCGTTCCCTCGTACAAGGGTGGCAGTTCCAGGGCATCGACAGCGGTCCGCATGTGGAACAGCCAGCGGTCCTTGGCCTCCGGCGTGACCCGGAACGGTATGTGGCGCATCCGCAGGCGCGGGTGGCCGCGTTCCTCGCCGTACGTGGTGGGGCCGCCCCAGTACTGCTCCAGGAACATCAGGAACCGCCGTTTGGCCGGTTCGAGGTCCTCCTCCGGGTACATCGGGCGCAACAGCGGGTCCGTGGCTACGCCGTCGTAAAAGACATCGATCAGCTTGACGAACGTCTCGTGGCCGCCCACGGCGTTGTAGAAGTTGTCCGTGTAGCCGGGCTGGCTGAAGGGATCGTTCTGCATAAGCTGGCGTGGCTGCTGCGGCTCGGCGGGTATGGTCATGTCTCTATTCTCCGGCCTTTTGCTCGGTCTTTTTCGCCTCGGTGGCGGGCGCACTCAGGGCAGTGTCCGGCCCGGCGGCCGGCAAGTCCGGCACTGGCACGTAGTTGCCCTGCGAACGGTTGCCGACGCGAAGGATCTCGCCATTGCGGAGGTACCAGATGGCGCCGTCCTCCGAGCGGACCCGGGTGATGCGCAGCCCCATTGACTCGACCACACCCACTACTTCGCTGGTTTCGATGACGTCGCCGATCCCGTACTGGTCTTCGATGGTGATGAAGATCCCGGCGAGGAAGTCACGGATCAGCTGCTGCGCGCCAAAACCGATGGCGATACCCAGGATTCCCACGCTGGTCAGCAGCGGGGCGATGTTGATGTCCAGGTTCTGCAGCACGTACATGGTGGTGATCACGGCCACCAGAACTCCGACGATGCTGTTGAGCAGGGAACCGATGGTTTCCGCCCGCTGCACGCGGCGCTCGTGATCCAGGGCCCGCAGGGCGGGTGCAACCCACTTGAAGTGCGGTTTCTTGAAGAAATTGGTACCCGACGCCACTCGCTTGCTGATCCGGGAAATTACGAAGGTGGCCACCAGCCATATCGCGATTCCGACGCCAAGGCTGATCACAATGCCCGTAATGCTGACGCCGCTTGGCTGCGAGGTGAGGGGCGGGGGTGTAAGCGACATCGTGCTGAACATAGAGGTAAAACTCCTTGGGGGGTCACCGGCGGCGGCCGGGGGGATGACGTCGGCCCATGCACAGGTTCGCCCGCGGCATAAGGCTCTGTTCTCCTTCAACCCTAGCGCCGTAGCGTGGCCCCATGCGCATCCTCATTCTGGGCGGAACCGCCTTTCTCTCGTCTGAAATCGCCAGGCAGTCCGTTTCCGCAGGTCACACAGTCGCGTGCCTGGCCCGCGGATCCGCGACGGAACCGCCAGCCGGCGTCCAGTGGGTAAGAGCGGACCGTTCACTCGGCGTGAACAGCTATGCACAGGTGGCAAGGGACTGGGACGCGGTGATTGACGTGGCTCGCGATCCTGTCCCTGCCAAGGAGGCGCTGACCGCACTGGCCCACCGGACCGCCCACTGGACGTTTGTGTCCAGCTGCTCCGTCTACGCAGACCATTCGACGCCGGGAGCGGCTGAGGACGCTGACCTGCTGGCACCGCTGCCAGCAGGCACGGAATCCACTCCGGATACATATGGTGAATCCAAGTCAGCGATTGAACAGGCCACCCTGGAGGCCGCGGGGGACAGGGCGCACCTCTGCCGCGCCGGCCTGATTAGCGGCCCCGGTGACGGGACGGACCGGTACGGCTACTGGCCTGCGAGGTTCGCCAGGGACGACGGCCCGGCCGTGGTCCCGGATATCGACGCCCACGCCACGCAGGTCATTGATGTGCGGGACCTGGCGGCTTGGGTCCTCGATGCTGCCCGGCGTGGGGTGACGGGGCCGCTGAACGCCGTGGGGGACCAGGTGCCCTTTGGCAACTACATCGAGGCGGCCAAAACAGTGGCCGAATACCGGGGCGAAGTCCTCAAGGCCCCGGAGGATTGGCTGGTGGAGCACGGGATCGACTACTGGGCCGGACCGGATTCCCTCCCGCTGTGGCTGCCGCCCGGCCACGAGGGGTTCTGCAGCCGCGGCAACCACGCCGCCAGGGCCGCCGGGCTGGCCATAAGACCCTGGCAGGAAACACTGGCGGACACACTGGAGGACGAACGACGCCGCGGCCTGGACCGCCCCCGCAAGGCAGGGCTCACGCCCGCCACCGAAGCACGGCTGGCAGAGGAGCTTGTTCGAAGCCGCTGAGTCCGGCCGGACGCGAACTGGGTAGCACCCCACCCATGTAGGTCGCACTAACTGTCGTTATGACTTCCCATAACGACAGTTAGTGCGACCCAGTTGGGTCTCAGGCCACCAGGGTCACGGGCGAATGATCCACGGGGAAGTTGACGCTGCGGGCGATGAAACAGACCGCGTTGGCTTCGCGGTGAAGCTGTTCAGCCAGATCCACATGGGCCGCGTCCGCCACGGTCACCCTCGGGTTCAGCGTGACGGACTCGAACTGTCCGCTGCCGTCGCGGTTCAGCCGCATCACACCGGTGGCGTCGTCCTGATAGTCGGTCACCACCACCCCGTGCTTCACGGCCACATGCAGGAACGACAGCATGTGGCACTGCGCCAACGCCGCCAGGAGCAGCTGCTCCGGGTTGTAGCGGTCACGGTCCCCATGGAACGTCGGATCGGCGGAACCGGGCAGGACCGGCAGCCCGGGGATCCGGATGTCGTGGTCCCGTGAGTAGCCCCGGTACGACGACGTGCCGTTACCCAGGTTGCCGGTCCACTGCACCGTCAGGGAATAGTGGTGCTCGCCCAGGCCCACGGCGCCGGCCTAGGCTTCGCCCGGCAGCACGTCGGCCGCGCGTGCCCGCAACGCCCGGGCCACGCCGTCCCGGTTTTCCAGCATCATGCGGCGCAGGGCGCTGCTGTCGGCCGGAAGCCCGGCGAGGAAAGCATCCGTCCGGTCCACCGTTGCCTGCGTGGTCAGCAGTGCCGGATAAAGCCCGACGACGATCTGCTGGGCGAGTGCGTGTGTGCGGTTTGCCACGATCCCGGGAACAGCCTCGAAGTACTTTTCCGCATACGGCTCGAGCAGCGAACGGTCCAGCACCCGCATGAAGCCTGTGACGGCTGAACCCTGGAGCGCATTGGAGAGTTCTCCCGTGACCACGATCGAGTCCCACGCTGCGGCCTTGGCTTCGGCGGTGGGGATGGCGGCCGTGGCCAGCGCCGCGGCGTTCTGTCCGCTGGCGGTGTTGTCGCGCTCCAGTTCGGCGTCGATCTGTGCCTGGCCCCGCCGGCCACCGGCCACCAGGGACGCCAGCAGCTCCCAGCGCAGGTCCTGGTCGACGGCCAGCCCCTCCAGGGTGGCGGTGCCGTCCAGGAGCCCGGCGACGGTGTCCAGTTGGCCTGAGCTGCCGGCCAGCAGGGCAAACGACTTCACAAACTGCAGCTGGGCGTCGGACCCGCCAAGCGCTGCGCTGGCAAGGTCCCACAGCGTGTCTACGGCGGCGACCGTGGTGGCCTCGCGGTGCTCCTCGGCCACATAGAAGTTCAGCGTGGTGGCCAGCTGGCGCAGCTGGACCAGGATCACCGAAGAATCCGATTCCGCGGCCACGTTGGCCAGGATCAGCTCCACATACCGGCGCGCCGGGGACTCGCCGTCGCGGGCAGCGTCCCAGGCGGAGTTCCACACCAGGGTGCGCGGCAGGCTCTCGCTGAAGTCCTTCAGGTGCGCCGTTGCCGTGGCGAGGGACTTCTCGTCCAGCCGGACCTTGGCGTAGGCGAGGTCGTCGTCGTTGACCAGGATCAGGTCAGGCTGCGCCAGGCCCGCCAGTTCCGGGACCTCGGTGCGCTCGCCGTCGACGTCGAGCTCCTCGCGGTGCACGCGCTCCAGCTTGCCCGAGCTGTTCAGGTTGTAGAACCCGACGGCGAGCCGGTGCGGACGGATGGTGGGCCACTCCTCGACGGCTGACTGCACGATGGTGAAGGACGTCAGCGTCCCGGAGCCGTCCACGGAGAGCTCCGGCTTGAGCGTATTGACGCCGGCGGTCTCCAGCCAGAGGCGGCCCCACTGGTCCAGGTCGCGGCCGCTGGCCTTCTCCAGCTCCACCATGAGGTCGCTCAGCTCGGTGTTCTGCCAGGCGTGCTTCGCGAAATACTCCCGGACCCCGGCCATAAACTGCTCTGGCCCCACCCAGGCCACCAGCTGGCGCAGGACCGAGGCGCCCTTGGCGTAGGTGATGCCGTCGAAGTTGACCTCCACGTCCTGCAGGTCGCTGATGTCGGCGAAGATCGGGTGCGTCGTGGGCAGCTGGTCCTGGCGGTAGGCCCAGGACTTCTCCACCGAGGCGAAAGTGGTCCACGCGCTCGTGAAGGACGTGTTTTCCACGGCCGCGAGGTGGGACATGTATTCGGCGAAGGATTCGTTGAGCCAGAGGTCGTTCCACCAGCGCATGGTCACCAGGTCGCCGAACCACATGTGGGCGAGTTCGTGCAACACGGTGATGGCCCGGCGCTCGATCTGGGCCCCGGTCACCTTGCTCCGGAAAACGTAGCCTTCCAGGATGGTCACCGCGCCGGCATTCTCCATGGCGCCCGCGTTGAACTCAGGCACAAAGAGCTGGTCGTACTTCTCGAACGGGTACGGGAAGCCGAACTGCGCCTCGAAGAATTCGAAGCCCTGACGGGTCAGCTCGAAGATGTTGTCCGCGTCGAGATATTGCATCAGGGACTTCCGGGCAAAAACTCCCAGCGGGATCAGCCGGCCGTCGGAACTGGCCACTTCGCTGCGGACTGACTGGTACGGGCCGGCGATCAGGGCGGTGACGTAGGAGGACAGCCGCGGTGTGGGGGCGAACGTCCAGACGGAGCGGGCGCCGCCGTCGTCCCCTGGTGTGGCTTCCACCGGGGCAGGGGTGGGGGAGTTGGAGATGACATCCCAGTGCGACGGCGCGGTGACCGTGAATCTGAAGGTGCCCTTGAGGTCGGGCTGCTCAAACACCGCGAACATCCGGCGCGAATCGGGAACCTCGAACTGGGTGTACAGGTATACCTCGTGGTCCACCGGATCCACAAAGCGGTGCAGGCCTTCGCCGGTGTTCATGTACGGCGCGTCGGCCACCACCGTGAGCTCGTTGGCCGCCGCCAGGTCCGGCAACTGGATCCGGATACCGTCGGACACTGCCGCAGGGTCCAGGGCGTGCCCGTTGAGCGTGACGCTGTGCACGGCATGCGTTACGGCGTCGATGAAAGTGGTGGAACCCGGCACTGCCGTGAACTTCACCGTGGTGGTGGTCCCGAAGACCTTCCCGCCCCTGGTCAGGTCGAGGATGACATCGTAGGAGTCAACGTTGATGAGTGCGGCACGCTCGCGGGCTTCGGCGCGAGTCAGGTTCATACCTGGCAAGTGGGGCCTCCAGAAGGGGTTGCGGTTGCCGGCGGGCGGTGGCCTGCACCGGCACAGTGAAGTCATTCTGTCACGGCCTCCGGCGGGAGTAGCGTTAATGCATGGGAAAGTTCCGGGATTCGGTGGACACCAAGGCACTGCGCTTCGCCGTCGGCTTTCCCGTGGTCCTGGCGGCGGCTTTTGTGTTCTGCGCCTTCTTGCTGCGTCCCGATCTTCCTGACCCCGTAGCCATCAGCTGGACGGCCGACGGCGGCGCCTCCTTTGCCCCGTTCGGCGCCTATGCGGGCGGCGGCGCGCTGCTTATCATCGCCTCAGGCTGGCTGGTCATGTTCCAGGCGGCACCGCTGTCCCGGCCCGCTGTGATGCGCCGGATCATGATGGGGACGGGACTGTTCCTGAGCCTGTTCATCACCAGCGTCCTGGCGGCCGGGCTGGTGGGGCAGGCCGGCCTCGCGGACGCCCGGGAGTCCCGGGTGGATCTCACGGTTCTCGCATTGGGCAGCGGGGCGGCGTTGTCGCTGGGTGTCATCATGGGCTTCGTGTTCAAGGCCGACCGGCAGTGGTCGCTTGACGATGACCGGGCCCTGGAGCTGGCCCTCGCCCGCGAGCTTGACCCGGAGCTTGCGGGGGACACGTTCCGGATGTGGGTGCACGCCCGCAGCTCGGTCTTTGTGATGATCGCGGTGGCAAGCCTGTTCCCGGCCGCGCTGATCGCTGTGGCGCTTCCCTGGCTCGGGGCCCTGGTGGCTGCCCTCGCTGTGGTGGCCGCTGCTTTCCTCTGCGCCCGTGTCAAGGCCGATCGCCGCGGCCTGCGTGTCCTGGTGGCCGGAGTGCTGCCGGTCATGGATGTGCCGGCGGCCGCGATCTCCACCGCAAGTGCCGCGGACGTCCGCGCCGCCGACTACGGCGGGTGGGGCTACCGCAACCACAGCGGCACCGCCGCGATGCTGGTCAGCAGCGGCCCCGCCGTCGTCGTTCATCAAACAGATGGGCGCAACCTTGCGGTCAGCGGCGGCAGCCCGGCATCCGCGGCCCGGCTGGCGGAAGTCCTGACCCGGGTGGCTGCCAGGGCGCACGGGGGCACTTCCGGCGAACGCGCGCCGGAGTCCGAGTCCTAGTAACCTTGTCCCTGATGATCTGACCCTGGCCTGAACCAGCACTGCTGGCCCCGGCGCCGAAACGAACGGATACTGCTGTGACTTCTTCCCCTGCCTTCCCGCGGGTACACATCGCCACCGACCACGCCGGCATGGAACTCAGCGCCCACCTGGTCAGCCACCTCACGGCCAAGGGCTACGACGTGGTGGACCACGGCCCCAAGGAATACGACGCCCTGGACGACTACCCGTCCTTCTGCATCAACGCAGCGCTCGCCGTCGTCGCTGACCAGCAGGCAGGAATCCACGCCCTGGGTATCGTCCTGGGCGGTTCGGGCAACGGTGAGCAGATCGCCGCCAACAAGGTCAAGGGGGTCCGCGCAGCCCTCGCCTGGAACCACTCCACCGCAACTTTGGCACGCGAACACAACGACGCCAACGTGGTGGCCGTTGGCGGCCGCCAGCACACTGTCGGGGAAGCAACCGAACTGATCGAGGCGTTCCTGGCTGAGCCCTTCAGCAACGACGAAAGGCACGTCCGCCGCATCGGCAAGATCGCGGCTTACGAAACCACCGGCGAGGTCATCGAATAGTGCCCGAAGGGCATTCAGTCCGCCGCCTGGCGCAACAGTTCGGGGACGTCTTTACCGGGGAATCGCTATCCGTGAGCAGCCCGCAGGGCCGGTTCGTTGCCGGCGCAGCCCTGCTGGACGGCCAGGTCCTGACGGATTCGCGCGCCCACGGCAAGCATCTCTTCCTGCATTTTGACCACGCCGTGGTGCTGCACGTCCACCTGGGGCTCTACGGGGCCTGGGACTTCGGCGGCGACGCGACCTTCAGCGGGGCCTCCAGCATCGGTGCCCCGCGGAAGATCGGGGAGCGCGAGGTTTTCGAGGACCCCGAAACTACCGACGACGCCGGGATGGTTGAGTACGCGGGACCTCCCGAGCCCCGCGGCGCCGTGCGTGTCCGGCTGGTCAGCAAGCATGGCTGGGCGGACCTCCGCGGTGCCACCACATGCGCGGCCATCACCGATGCAGAAGCCCGGGCCGTCCTGGCCCGGCTGGGGCCGGATCCGCTGCACAACCATCACGCGGACAGGACCCGCTTTGTGACGGGCCTTTTGTTCCGCAAGACGTCCATCGCAGCGCTGCTGATGGACCAGAAGGTGATTGCCGGCGTCGGGAATGTCTACCGGGCCGAAGTGCTGTTCCGGCAGCGGCTGGATCCATGGCTGCCGGGTACTGGACTCTCCAGCAGCGCCGCCGGTCTGTTGTGGGACGACACAGCCGCAGTAATGGCCGACGGCGTCCGCGACGGGCGGATCATCACCACACCGCCGGTGTATTGGGAGCCGGATAACCGGGAACCGGGGGCGCTCCTGCCCACGGGCAGCGACGCCCACTTTGTGTACAAGCGCGAAGGGCAGCCCTGCCGGGTCTGCGCCGTGCCGGTGGCCATCACCGAAATGGTGGGCCGCAAGCTCTACTGGTGCCCCGGCTGCCAGCAGTAGCCAACCCCAGCCGGCCAAACAAAAAAGCAGGGCCCCTCAGCTGAGGGGCCCTGCTTATGTGGAGGGGACGACGGGAATCGAACCCGCGTAATCAGTTTGGAAGACTGAGGCTTTACCATTAAGCTACGTCCCCGGAAAAATACAGCTCAGCTGTTGCGTCTGGCTGCTCTGCGTTTCTTCGGGCTGGCTGTTGAAGCCGGATACAACTAAACCTAATTCATGCCCCACGTGTCAAATGTGCAAAGAACGCCCGGATGACCGTAGACTTGCCTGTGCACTTACGGGGTGTAGCTCAGCTTGGCTAGAGCACCTGCTTTGGGAGCAGGAAGTCGCAGGTTCAAATCCTGTCACCCCGACTCTGCGGCTCGGGCCGTGCAAGCGGCCCGGGCAGAAAAATGCGTTTGCAGAAACCCATCCCACAAACCCAGGAGTACTTAGACCGTGAAGAGCGCTGTCGAGAACCTCACCCCCACGCGGGTCAAGCTCAATGTTGAGGTCCCTTTTGAGGAATTGAAGCCCAGCATCGACGAGGCATACAAGACTGTTGCTTCGCAGATCCAGGTCCCTGGCTTCCGTAAGGGCAAGGTCCCGTCCAAGCTGATTGATCAGCGCGTTGGCCGCGGCTACGTCCTGGAGACGGCCATCAATGAAGGCCTCAACGGCTGGTACCAGGCTGCAGTCCAGGAATCCGGCATCCGCCCCCTGAGCCGTCCCGAGGTTGAAATCACCGAAGTTCCGGACCCCACTTCCACGGACGGGGAACTGAAGTTCCACGCCGAGGTTGATATCCGTCCGGAGATCGAACTCCCGGACTACGCCGGCATCAAGGTCGAGGTAGCCGCAGCGGAGTCCTCCGACGAAGACGTTGACAAGGCCCTGGATGAACTGCGCGGCCGCTTCGGCACGCTGAAGTCCGTGGACCGCCCGGCCGCCGATGGCGACTTCCTGACCATCGACATCACCGCCACCATTGACGGCGCCGACGTTGATTCCGCGTCCGGCCTGTCCTACCAGGTGGGCACCGAAACCATGCTCGAGGGCCTGGACGAGGCCGTGACCGGCCTCAGCGTTGACGAGGACGCCATCTTCGAAACCACCCTGGTGGGCGGTGACCACGCCGGTGAGTCCGCCCAGGTGAAGGTTGTTGTCAAGGCCGTCAAGGAGCGCGAGCTTCCCGAGGCCGACGACGACTTCGCCGAGTTGGCCTCCGAGTTCGACACCCTTGCCGAACTCCGCGAGGACCTGGCCAAGCAGGCCGCCGACTCCAAGGTTGTTGAGCAGGGCGTAGAGGCCCGGGACAAGGTCCTGGACAAGCTCGTTGAGCTCATTGCGGTTCCGGTTCCGGACTCTGTGGTCGACGAGCAGGTCGACGCGCACTTCAAGGAGGGCAACGGCCACGGTGAAGGCGAACACGACACCGAGGAGCACCGCGAAGAGGTCAAGGCCAACACCGCCCGCGCCTTCCAGAACGAAGTCATCCTTGACGCCATTGCCGAAAAGGAAGAAGTCAACGTCAGCCAGGCTGAGCTGATCGACTACATCGTCAGCGCCGCCAGCCAGTACGGCATGGACCCGAACCAGTTCGCCCAGATCATCGATCAGAGCGGCCAGGTTCCCATGATGGTTTCTGAGGTCCGCCGCCGGAAGGCACTGGCCGTTGTCCTGGGCCAGGCCACCGTGACCGACACCGAGGGCAAGACCGTTGACCTCAGCGACTTCGTCCGCCCCGGCGGCGAAGAAGAGGCTCCCGCCGCTGAGGCTGCTGAAGACACCAACGCCGAGACCGAGGCCACCCCGAGTGACGACCCGGCAGCCGTGAAGTTCTAGCACGCCCCTGGCAGTGCGACTGAAGGCAGCCCCCGGACCTATTGGTCCGGGGGCTGCCTTGGTTAACGGGCTCTCGCAGGGATCGTGCGCCGTCAGCGAACAGCGCGATTCCCGCGAACAAATCGGCCACCAAACCGGTTAGTGTCCAAGTAGTGAAGTTCAGTGATGTCACCGTCACCAGCGAGAGGTAAGTACACATGTCACAGCACGCAGAGGCCCCCCGGATGGCGACTGTAGATCCGGCCAGCCAGGACAACTACATCTACAACCGCCTCCTGAAGGAGCGCATCATCTGGCTGGGCTCCGAGGTGCGTGACGACAACGCCAACGCCATCTGCTCGCAGCTGCTGCTCCTGTCCGCCGAGAACCCGGAAAAGGACATCTACCTCTACATCAACTCTCCCGGCGGCTCCGTGACCGCGGGCATGGCCATCTATGACACCATGCAGTTCATCCCGAACGACGTCGTCACCGTCGCCACCGGCCTGGCAGCCTCCATGGGCCAGTTCCTGCTCTCCTCAGGCACCAAGGGCAAGCGCTACGCCACCCCCAACGCCCGGGTCCTGATGCACCAGCCCTCCGGCGGCATCGGCGGCACGGCCTCGGACATTAAGATCCAGGCCGAACTGATCCTGCACATGAAGAAGGTCATGGCCGAACTGACCGCGGACCAGACCGGCCAGTCCGTGGATACCATCCTCAAGGACAACGACCGTGACAAGTGGTTCACCGCGCCTGAAGCCCTCGAATACGGCTTCTTCGACAAGATCGCGGCCCACGCCGGTTCCGTCTCAGGCGGCGGCGGAACCGCCAACGCTACCTCCGGCGAGTCAGCCTCCGAGAAGTAACCCGGCACTTAGAACACTTAGATCAGGAGCAACAAAATGACTTACAACTTCGGATCGACTGCCGGTAATCTTCCGACCAGCCGCTACGTCCTTCCCCAGTTCGAAGAGCGCACGCCTTACGGCTTCAAGCGCCAGGACCCCTACACGAAGCTGTTCGAGGACCGCATCATCTTCCTCGGCGTCCAGATCGATGACGCCTCCGCTGATGACGTCATGGCCCAGCTGCTGGTGCTCGAGTCCACCGACCCGGACCGCGACATCACTCTCTACATCAACTCCCCGGGCGGTTCCTTCACGGCCATGACCGCGATCTACGACACCATGACGTACATCCGGCCGGAGATCCAGACCGTCTGCCTCGGCCAGGCCGCCAGCGCCGCCGCCGTGATCCTCGCAGCCGGCACCCCGGGCAAGCGCCTGGCCCTGCCCAACGCCCGTGTCCTGATCCACCAGCCGGCCCTCTCCGGCGGCCAAGGTGGACAGGCCTCGGACCTGGAGATCCAGGCCGCGGAAGTTATGCGCATGCGCGCTTGGCTTGAGGACACGCTGGCGCACCACTCGGGCCGCACCCCGGAGCAGGTCAACAACGACATTGAGCGTGACAAGATCCTGACCGCCGCCGAGGCCCTGGATTATGGCCTCATTGACCAGGTGCTTGATTCCCGCAAGATGAAGCCGCAGGCAATCACCAGGTAGCCAGCCTCTTCGACGGCCGGTGCGGTCCAGTAATTTGGGCCGCACCGGCCTTCGCTTTCCACCCTTGGACGCAATTGTGACCTAGAGTGGAAGATGTCACGGCCGGTCCTCCCAGGCCCGCCACGATTCCAGCAACGGTGCACAGCTGCCTGGCAGCAAGATACTAAAGGGGTTCACATATGGCTCGGATTGGCGAGAGCACGGATCTGCTGAAGTGTTCTTTCTGCGGAAAGAGCCAGAAGCAGGTGCGCAAGCTCATTGCCGGGCCCGGTGTCTACATCTGCGACGAATGCATTGAGCTCTGCAACGAGATCATTGAAGAAGAGCTCGCGGAAGTCGCCGATCTGGGAAGCTTCGAGCTGCCAAAGCCCCGCGAGATCTTCGACTTCCTGCAGGAATACGTCATCGGCCAGGAACCTGCCAAGCGTTCCCTCGCCGTCGCCGTCTACAACCACTACAAGCGGATCCAGGCCGGCCACGCCCCCAAGAGCGGCAGCCTCGCTGAGGGCGGCCACCACGACGACGTCGAAATTGCCAAGTCCAACATCCTCCTGATCGGCCCCACAGGCTGCGGCAAAACCTACCTTGCCCAGACCCTGGCGCGGCGGTTGAATGTTCCGTTTGCTGTTGCCGACGCCACGGCACTCACCGAAGCCGGCTATGTGGGTGAGGACGTGGAGAACATCCTCCTCAAGCTCATCCAGTCGGCCGATTACGACGTCAAAAAGGCCGAACAGGGCATCATCTACATTGACGAAATCGACAAGATTTCGCGCAAAAGCGAGAACCCCTCCATCACACGGGACGTCTCCGGCGAGGGCGTGCAGCAGGCCCTCCTGAAGATCCTCGAAGGAACCGTGGCCTCCGTTCCGCCCCAGGGCGGACGCAAGCACCCCCACCAGGAATTCATCCAGATCGACACCACCAACGTGCTGTTTATCGTGGCGGGCGCCTTTGCCGGGCTGGAAGAGATCATTGGTTCGCGTTCCGGACGCAAGGGCATCGGCTTCGGCGCCCCCCTCAACGACGCCAGCAATAAGGTGGACTCCTACGGCGAAGTGATGCCCGAGGACCTCCTGAAATTCGGTCTCATCCCGGAATTTATCGGCCGCCTGCCCGTGATCACCACAGTCTCCAGCCTGGACCGCGACGCCCTCATCCAGATCCTCTCCACGCCGAAGAACGCGCTGGTCAAGCAGTACCAGAAGATGTTCCAGATCGACGGCGTGGAACTCGTTTTTGATGACGACGCCCTCAACGCCATCGCCGACCAGGCCCTTGAGCGTGGCACCGGTGCCCGCGGCCTGCGCGCCATCATGGAAGAAGTGCTGCTCCCGGTCATGTTCGACCTCCCCAGCCGCGAAGACGTGGCCAGCGTGGTCATCACCGCTGACGTTGTCCTCAGCAAGGCCGAGCCCACCCTCATTCCGCACGTGACCAAGCGACGCAAGTCCGCCTGACACGTCCACCACCCCGCCCGACACTTCCGCCTTCCCTCCCGCACGCCCAGGAACAGAGGACTCATGCATGACTGAAACAACCATCAACCAGGCCGATTTCTGGTTTGATCCGCTGTGCCCGTTCGCCTGGATCACGTCACGCTGGATCGGCGAGGTCGAGGCTGTCCGCGACATCAAAACGGTCTGGCATGTGATGAGCCTGTCTGTCCTGAACGAGGGCCGGGACCTGGAACCCGCGTACCGCGAGGCCATGGACAAGGCGTGGGGTCCGGTCCGGGTCGTCATCGCGGCCCAGGAGCAGCACGGCGACCACGTGGTGAAGCCGCTCTACGACGCCATGGGCATACTGATTCATCAGGGCGGGGAGAAGGACTTCGGCGTTGTCATCAGCAAGGCACTGGCTGAGTGCGGACTCCCGGCCAGTCTGTCAGACGTTGCCACCACGGACGCCTTTGACACCCAGCTGCGGGCCAGCCATGAGGAGGGCATCTCGCTGGTGGGGCACGACGTCGGCACGCCGGTTGTTGCCTTCAACGGAGCCGCTTTCTTTGGCCCCGTGCTGACCCGCATCCCGCGCGGCGAGCAGGCGGGCCTGCTGTGGGATGCCACCGTCACACTGGCCTCGTACCCGCACTTCTTCGAGATTAAGCGCAGTCGCAGCGAACGTCCCGAATTCAACTGACGCAGACAGCAAAGAGCCCCGGACGAACTACTCTGATGTAGTTCTTCCGGGGCTCTTGCGCATCCCAACCGTCGGGACAACAATGGATCTTACCCACTTCGAAAGAAGCGGGACGCAGGAACCAAAGATTCAGTGATATGTATCCGACGCAGCCATCGGCAAAGTCAGATACAAGCTACCAGTGACGAGGTAGGAAGACCTGAAGATCCAAGGATCCTGCCAGACCATCAAAGACGTCACCAGGATGGCCGAAAAGTCGAAGCCCCACCAACGGCAAAACGCTGATGGGGCTTCCCCTTTGCCCAAAAACAGGTCAGGCCTTGGGCTGTTCCTCCGGAGCGGCCAGCACGACATCGCTGACGGTCAGTTCGCCGTCGCCTGCCACCAGGGTCAGTTCGCGGGCGTTCGAGGCTGCCTTCAGGTCGCCAAGTCCGGCCTTCAGCTGCGTGGTCAGGAATTCCGACGCCGTGATGGTGGCGGAGAGGACCTCGGTGCGCTGCTTGACCTTGGCCTCGGACTTGGCCTTGCGGACACCGCTCAGGGCCGTGCCAACGGTGGCAAGCAGGGTGGTGTCGCCGTCCACGTCCACTGCGGTGGGCCACTGTGCACGGTGTACGGATTCGTTGCGCCACCAGCCCCAGACCTCTTCGGTGGCGAAGGGCAGGAACGGGGCGAACAGGCGCAGCAGCGTGTCCAGGCTGGTGGCGAGAGCTGCCAGCACGGAGGCCTGCTCAGCGTCGCCGGCGGCACCGTAGGCGCGGTCCTTGATGAGCTCCACGTAATCGTCCGTGAACTGCCAGAAGAAGCTCTCGGTGATCTGCAGGGCCCGGGCGTAATCGTAGTTCTCGAACGCCTTGGTGGACTGGCGCACCACATCGGCCAGCTGGGCCAGCACCGCGCGGTCCAACGGGTTGGTCAGCACCGAGAGATCGGTGGAGACCACGGAATTCTCCGTCGCCCCC
The DNA here is from genome assembly GCF_054511035.1 of Pseudarthrobacter sp. MDT1-22. Lineage (NCBI taxonomy): Bacteria > Bacillati > Actinomycetota > Actinomycetes > Micrococcales > Micrococcaceae > Pseudarthrobacter > Pseudarthrobacter sp. MDT1-22. The sequence goes on from NZ_JBTNDK010000007.1 coordinate 42,085, forward strand.
AGGTTCAGGACGAACTTTGAGGCGTTCAGCAGCTTGATGGCAAGGCGGCGGCCGATCTTCATCTGCGCGATCTCGTACGCCGTATCCGCGCCGAGCTTGGCGGACGTGGCCCAGTAGCGGACGGCGTCGGAGCCGAATTCGTCCAGCACATCGGTGGGAACCACCACGTTGCCCTTGGACTTGGACATCTTCTTCCGGTCCGGGTCCAGGATCCAGCCGGAGATGGCGGCATGCTTCCACGGCGCGGCGTGCTGCAGCGCATCAGCCTGGACTACCGAGGAGAACAGCCAGGTGCGGATGATGTCGTGGCCCTGGGGGCGCAGGTCAAACGGGAAGACCTTGGCGAAGAGGTCTTCGTCCCGGCTCCAGCCGCCCACAATCTGCGGCGTCAGGGAAGACGTGGCCCACGTATCCAGGATGTCGGCGTCGCCGGCGAAGCCACCAGGAACGCCGCGCTGGGCTTCGTCGTAACCGGGTGCGGCATCGGCCGCGGGGTCAACCGGCAGCTGCTCGTCCAGGGGCACGATCGGGGCGTCGTACCGCGGGTTGCCCTCGGCGTCCAGCGGGTACCAGACGGGAATGGGCACACCGAAGAAGCGCTGGCGGGACACGAGCCAGTCGCCGTTCAGCCCGGAGATCCAGTTCTCGAAGCGGGACCGCATAAAGGCCGGGTGGAAGTCGATCTCGTGGCCGCGCGCGATCAGGCGGGCGCGGCGCTCTTCGTCGCGGCCGCCGTTGCGGTAGTACCACTGGCGTGAGGTGACAACCTCGAGGGGCTTGTCGCCCTTTTCGTAGAAGTTCACAGGGTGCATGATCTTCTTCGGTTCGCCGTCGATCAGATCTTCGGCGGCCAGGAGCTCCACCACTGTTTCCTTGGCGCTGAAGACGGTCTTGCCGGCAATGTCTTCGTAGGCGGTGCGCCCTGCATCGGTGGTGATCCAGTCCGGGGTTTCGCCGACGATGCGGCCGTCCCGGCCAACGATGGCACGGGTGGGCAGCTGGAGTTCCCGCCACCAGGTGACGTCGGTGAGGTCACCGAACGTGCACACCATGGCGATGCCGGAGCCCTTGTCCGCCTTGGCCAGCGCGTGGGCCTTGACCTCAACCTCAACACCGAAGACCGGGGACGTGACCATCTTGCCGAACAGCGGCTGGTACCGCTCGTCGTCGGGGTTTGCAACGAGGGCGGCGCAGGCTGCCAGCAGTTCGGGACGGGTGGTCTCGACATAGATCTTTTCACCGTCTTCGGTGAAGAACGGGTAGCGGTAGTACGCGCCGGCAACTTCGCGGTCTTCGAGTTCCGCCTGGGCCACGGCCGTGCGGAAGGTGATGTCCCAGAGGGTTGGCGCTTCGGCCATGTACGCGTCGCCGGCTGCCAGGTTGGCCAGGAAGGCGCGCTGGGAGACTTCGCGGGAGGCGTCATCGATGGTCCGGTACGTCAGCTGCCAGTCCACGGAAAGTCCGAGCTGCTGGAACAGGCTTTCGAACACCTTCTCGTCCTCCACGGCAAGTTCTTCACACAGCTCGATGAAGTTCCGGCGCGAGACGACGTCGAAATCGCGCTGGTTCTTGGCGGGCTCCGCCGGAGCCCGGTAGTCGGCGTCGTACGGGATGGACGGATCGCAGCGCACGCCGTAGTAGTTCTGGACGCGGCGCTCGGTGGGCAGGCCGTTGTCATCCCAACCCATCGGGTAGAACACGTTCTTGCCGATCATGCGCTGGTAGCGGGCCAGCACGTCCGTCTGCGTGAAGGAGAACATGTGCCCCACGTGCAGGGAGCCAGATGCGGTGGGTGGGGGAGTGTCGATCGAGTAGACCTGCTCCCGGGTGGTGTCCGGGTTGAACTTGTAGGTCCCTTCGGCAAGCCAGCGCTGCGTGAGGGCAGCTTCGAGCCCCTCAAGGGCGGGCTTGTCCGGAACGTTGATAGGGGCGGTGGAGGGCGTGTCTGTACCCTGAGTGTCTTCAGCCATCTGGCAATTGTTTCATGGCCGGGACTTCATCCGGCGACATCGCTCCAAGCATGCCACCGGCCGGGCCCGTTATGGTGGTGCCATGACTGAAGATTCACTGAACAAGGCAGCAGTAGTAACCGGCGCCAGCACCGGCATCGGCGAGGCAACCGTGCGGGCATTGCGGGCGGAAGGCTGGACGGTATTCGCTGTGGCACGCCGCGCCGAACGGCTGGCCGCGCTGGAAGCTGAAACAGGCGCCGTCGGAATTCCCGCTGACATCACCGAGGACGACGACGTCGCCAGGCTCCTTGCCCGCGTCACCGAAGCCGGCGGCGTGGGGACGCTCATCAACATCGCCGGCGGGGCCCGGGGTGCTGACCTGGTGGGCGAGGCCAACACCGAGGACTGGGAATGGATGTTCCGGGTCAACGTCCTCGGCACCGTGAAGCTCACCCGGGCGTTCCTGCCGATGCTCCGCGCCACCGGCGAAGGAACTGTCCTGAACCTGACGTCGACCGCCGGACTGGTGGCCTACGAGGGCGGCGGCGGCTACAACGCCGCCAAGTTTGCCCAGCACGCACTGACCGGTGCCCTCCGGCTGGAAGAGGCGGAACACAACATCCGAGTCATCGAGGTAGCCCCGGGCCTTGTCCGCACCGAAGAGTTCGCGCTCAACCGCTTTGGTGACCAGGACGCCGCGGAGAAGGTTTACGAGGGCGTGGAGAAGCCCCTGACCGCAGCCGACGTCGCCGACGTGGTGCGCTACGCCGTCAGCGCGCCGCACCATGTCAACCTGGACCAGATCGTGATCCGGCCCGTTGCACAGGCGGCCACCCACAAGCTGATCCGCAAGCGTTAGGGAAGCTGGATCTCCAGGGTGGCGATCACTGCAGCGTGGTCGGTGCCGCGGACCGGGTGGACCGAGTAACCCGAACTTAAAATGTCCGGGCTGGTCACCAAATGGTCCAGAGCCACGCCGGGAAGGCTGTAATCCCGCATCGGCCAGGTGGGGATGAGCCGGCTGCCCAACGCGGTTGCAACATCCACCAGTTTCCGGCCGCCGCCGGCCCCCTCCAGCATCGCGCGGAATTCCCAGTGGTCATATGTCGCGTTGAAATCGCCCGCCAGAAGCGTAGGACCGGCTCCGCTGCTTGCCCGGGCCACAGCTGTAAGGTCACTTCGCCATTGATGAACTGCAATGTCCACGGGCGCGTGCGCGTGCACATTGATGACCGTCAGCCCGGCGCCGGCGCCTGGGTCACTGGTCTCAAGCCGGACAACCGGCATGCTGAACGCTGTGTCAGGGACCATTCCCACCTCCTTGAGCCGGAAAGACGAGTAGACGGCGCTGCCGGCCGCTCCGTTCCGGGGATGGGACACGCGGTGGGGAAGCACGCTGCCCAGGTCCGCCCGCGCCAGCCGCTTCTCCAACTCCGGGCTGTGCTCCTGGACGGTCAGCAGGTCAACATGGTGGTCCCGGACCAGCCGGACGATGGCGGCGCTATCAGCACCCCCGAGCCGGGCATTGAGGTTCATGACTGTCAGCTTCGCCGCGGCTGGAGCATCCGGCCCCCGGACCTGGGGGTACCCTCCCTGCCGGGCCAGGAACACTTCCGGCGGGAACAGCCAGGTAAGCTGTGCGGTCAGCAGGACTGCCGCCGGCAGGATAGCCCAGGCGCGCCGGCTGGGCAGTGTCAGCAACACCGCGGCCGCGGCAAGGAATGCCAGCCACGGCGTAAAGGCCACTACCTGCACCACAAGCGGCGGCCACGGCGCCGGAACGGCGCGGAACCAGGACACCACCACAACAGGGGCCGCAACCAGGCCAGCAGACAACAGCCAGCAGTGGTGTGCACGATGGCCCATCAGGGACCGGAACAAATCGCCCGGGAGACTGTCATGGCACGAGTCTAAAGAGTCGCCGCCCTGGCGTCGCCCGTTGATTGGATCGGCTTTGCGATGAAGCCCAACGTTTACCGTCCAGTCGCACTCCGGCCAGCCCGCTGTGGCCTGACGTTGGCCGCAGGACGGCACTGTAGCAGGCGCAAAACTGCACACCACCAGAGTGGAGATTCCTTCCTATGCGCACCCCGATGAAGCTTGGCGCTGCCGTACTCAGCGCAGCCCTGCTCCTCACGACTTCGGTTCAGGCCCAAGCCGCTGACACGAACCCCAACGGCACGGACAACCATTTTGATCTACAGGCCCACCGCGGCGGACTCGGCCTGACCGTCGAATCCACCCTGGCGTCTTTCGCCAAGGGCCTCGAGACCGGCGTGTCCACCCTGGAACTTGACCTCCAGATCACCAAGGACGGCCGCGAAGTCATCACGCACGACCGCAAGATCAGCAACAAGAAGTGCCTCGATACCGCGCCGGTCACGCCGAACGATCCGCAGTTCCCCTATGTGGGCAAGTACGTCAAGGACTTGACCTTCGAACAGGTCCGAAGCCTGGACTGCGGTTCGCTCACCCAGCCGCAGTTCCCGGGCCAGACGGCGTCTCCCGGCGCCAAGATGCCGACTCTGGCCGAGGTTTTTGAGCTCGCCGACGCCCACCGCGCCAGCCAGGTGAAGTTCAACATTGAAACGAAGGTCGAAGCCGGCGCTCCGGCGGAAACCGCCCCGCGCGAGCAGTTCATCGACGTCGCACTCCGGGAAATCAACGCCGCCCAGATGCAGAGCCGCGTCTCCATCCAGAGCTTCGACTGGGGCTCCCTGCGCCTCGTCCAGCAGCGCGACCCGCAGATCCGCACCGTGGCCCTGACCAACAAGGACTTCCTCCAGGCCGGGCAGCCGGGCAGCTCGCCGTGGCTTGGCGGGATTGACGCCGACGACTTTGGCGGCGACCTCATCGCTGCAGCGTCTTCCCTCGGCTTCGACGCCGTCTCTCCCGTGCACGGCACCCCGCAGAACGGCAAAGTGACCGATCCGGGCTACGTCCCCTACGTCACCGCGGACATGGTGGAACGTGCGCACGCTGCCGGGATGCAGGTCATCCCGTGGACCGTCGATGACCAGCCCACCATGCGGGCGCTGATCGACACCGGCGTTGACGGGATCATCACCGACTACCCGGACCGGCTCCGCGATGTCATGGCTGCTGCCGGGATGAAACTGCCGCGCGGCTTCTAGTACCGGCCCGGGCGCCCAGCCGCCGTCACTGCGTTTCGCTGCCCGGCGGACCGCGCTGTGCTTTCAAGGCAGTGTGCAGTGAAACGCAGTGACTTCTCCGGTAACATCGTCGTATCAGCTTTGACCCGGCCATCACCGGTGAGCTTCCGGAAGAACGCCCCGGCGCAAGGATCAGCACGCGCCAGGGCCGGTAGAACCGGACGGGTAAGCCCGTCACAGCAGTAATGAGCGGCCGGCGCACCAACAAGCTTCCCCCGGAGCATGGTGGAGTGCCGGTAAGTGAGGTGGTACCGCGGTAAGCGTGCAGTCCCAGGACAGCACACGAGCCGTCCTCGCATCCTGAACGGAACCATCCAGCAGCGGCTGAGTGGTTCACCAGCTCAATCCAGGATGTCGAGAATGACGTATTACCCCAAAGCCTCAGCTTCCCCTTCGGCTGCAGTTTCGAGCGGCGCTGCCGCCGGTGTCTCCGCCTCCGTCAAGTTCCCGGAGATCGAAGAGCGCATCCTGAAGTACTGGGACCAGGACGGCACTTTCCAGGCCAGCATCGACCAGCGAAGCGCCGACGCCCCCGGCGGGCAGCCCGGCAGCAACGAATTCGTCTTCTACGACGGCCCTCCCTTCGCAAATGGACTGCCGCACTACGGCCACCTCCTGACCGGGTACGCCAAGGACCTCGTGGGCCGCTACCAGACACAGCGCGGCCGCCGCGTTGAACGCCGCTTCGGCTGGGACACCCACGGACTGCCGGCTGAACTGGAAGCCATGAAGCAGCTGGGCATGACGGACAAGACCCAGATCGAGGCCATGGGCATCGATAAGTTCAACGACGCCTGCCGTGCCTCCGTAATGAAGTACGCCGATGAGTGGAAGAGCTACGTCACCCGCCAGGCCCGCTGGGTGGACTTCGACAACGATTACAAGACGCTCAACGTCGAATACATGGAATCGGTCCTGTGGGCGTTCAAGCAGCTGCACGAAAAAGGCCTGACGTACAACGGCTACCGTGTGCTGCCGTATTGCTGGAAGGACGAGACTCCGCTGTCCAACCATGAGCTCCGCATGGACGACGACGTCTACAAGAACCGCCAGGACCAGACTGTCACGGTGACGTTCCCCATCACGGCAGGGGAGTCGGCGCTGTCGAAGCAGCTCGCCGGCGTCCAGGCGCTCGCCTGGACCACCACGCCCTGGACGCTGCCCACCAACCTGGCGCTCGCCGTCGGGCCTTCCATCACCTACGCCGTTCTCCCCGCCGGACCCAACGGCGTCAAGGCCGCTTCGCCGGACGCGCCCGTCACCGGCAGTTTCCTCCTGGCCGCGGACCTGCTGGCCGCGTACGCCAAGGACCTGGGCTATGAGGATGCGGACTCCGCCGAGGCCGCCGTGACGTCAACCCACACCGGCGCCGACCTGGAGGGCCTGGCCTACCAGCCGCTGTGGAACGACTTCAGCGACGACGAAAAGTACGGGACGCAGAACGCCTGGCGCTTCCTCGTGGCCGACTACGTCACAACAACCGACGGCACCGGCATCGTCCACCAGGCGCCCGCCTACGGTGAAGACGACCAGAAGGTCTGTGAAGAGGCCGGCATCCCGGTGGTCCTGTCCGTGGACGAAGGCGCCAAGTTCCTGCCGCTGTTCAGCCACGGCGACCTGCACGACATCGCCGGGCTTCAGGTCTTCGAGGCCAACAAGCCCATCACCCAGGTGCTGCGGGCCCAGGGCCGCCTGGTCCGCCAGGCCAGCTACGAGCACAGCTACCCGCACTGCTGGCGCTGCCGCAACCCCCTGATCTACCGCGCGGTGTCCTCCTGGTACGTGGAAGTCACCAAGTTCAAGGACCGCATGTCCGAACTGAACCAGGACATCAACTGGATCCCCGGCAACGTCAAGGACGGCCAGTTCGGTAAGTGGCTGGCCAACGCCCGCGACTGGTCCATCAGCCGCAACCGCTACTGGGGCAGCCCCATCCCGGTGTGGCAGTCCAGCGACCCCGAATTCCCGCGCACCGACGTCTACGGCTCGCTCGCCGAGATCGAGGCCGATTTCGGCCGCCTGCCGCTGAACAAGGCCGGCGAGGTTGACCTGCACCGCCCGTTCATCGACGAACTGACCCGCCCCAACCCGGACGATCCCCGGACCCCCGAAGAGGGCCAGTCCGTGATGCGCCGCGTCGAGGACGTCCTGGACGTCTGGTTCGACTCCGGCTCCATGCCCTACGGCCAGGTGCATTACCCGTTCCAGAACGAAGCCTGGTTCGACACGCACAACCCGGCAGACTTTATCGTTGAGTACATCGGGCAGACCCGCGGCTGGTTCTACATGCTGCACATCCTGTCCACGGCGCTGTTCGACCGTCCGGCGTTCCGGAACGTCATCAGCCACGGCATCGTGCTCGGTTCGGACGGGCAGAAGATGTCCAAGAGCCTGCGCAACTACCCGGACGTCTCCGAGGTCCTGGACCGTGACGGCTCCGACGCCATGCGCTGGTTCCTGATGTCCAGCCCCATCCTGCGCGGCGGCAACCTGGTGGTCACCGAACAGGGAATCCGCGACGGCGTCCGCCAGGTCATCCTGCCCCTGTGGAACGTGTACAGCTTCTTCACGCTGTACACGAACGCCGCCAACGGCGGTAAGGGTTACGACGCGAAGCTCCGCTACGACGGGTACGCCGACACCCTGGACCAGTACCTGCTGGCGAACACCGGTGACCTGGTCCGCAACATGACCGCCCAGCTGGACAGCTACGACATCTCCGGCGCGTGCGATGAACTGCGCAGCTACCTGGACATGTTGACGAACTGGTACGTCCGCCGCAGCCGCCAGCGCTTCTTTGACGAGAGCGCTGACGCCTTCGACGCGCTCTACACCGCGCTGGAGACCGTGTCCCGCGTGGCCGCGTCGCTGCTGCCGCTGGTCTCCGAGGAGATCTGGCGCGGCCTCACCGGCGGACGCTCCGTGCACCTGGCCGACTGGCCGGACGCGGACCTGTTCCCGGCCGACGCGTCGCTGGTGGAAGCGATGGACCGCGTGCAGCAGATCTGCTCCACCGGATCCTCGCTGCGGAAGGCCGCAAACCTGCGCGTGCGGCTGCCTCTGCAGGAACTGACCGTTGTGGCACCTGGCGCGGATGCGCTGGGAGGCTTCGCCGCCGTCGTCGCCGATGAACTGAACCTGCGCTCCGTGCGCCTGCTGGACGCCGAGAGCGCCTCCCCGGAGGAGTTCGGCATCGAGCAGAAGCTCGTGGTCAACGCACGCGCCGCGGGCCCGCGCCTGGGCAAGAACGTCCAGCAGGCCATCAAGGGCGCCAAGTCCGGCGACTGGTCGGTTCAAGAAATAAACGGCGTCGCGGGAGTTGTTGTTTCTGGCGGCCTGGAGCTGGAATCCCAGGAGTACACGCTGGAGACCGTGGTGGCAGAGTCCGACGGCGGATCGGCTTCAGTAGCTGTCCTGCCGGGCGGCGGCTTTGTGGTGCTCAACACCGAGGTCACGCCCGAACTTGAGGCCGAAGGGACGGCTAGGGACATGGTCCGCGCCATCCAGCAGGCACGCAAGGACGCTGCACTGAATGTGAGCGACCGGATCCGCACCACCGTCACGGCCGCTCCCGCCGTGCTGGAGGCGCTGCTGGCAAACGCCGAGCTGGTCAAGACCGAAACCCTGACCCTGGAGCTGGCCACAGTTCCGGCTGAGTCAGGCGAACCACGCATTACCGTCGAAAAAGTAGAGGCTTGAGCTATGACTGACGAATTCTCCGTGGAAAGTGTCTACGCAGAGTTGCTGGGGCGTGCGCCGGAAAACAAGATGGAGCCGCGTCTTGCGCCGCTGTTTCGGGCCATGGATGTGCTGGGGGAGCCCAACAAGGCGTTCCCGATCATCCATGTGACGGGCACCAACGGGAAGACCTCCACGGCCCGGATGATCGAGGCCGGGCTGCGAGCGCACGGCCTGAGTACCGGCCGCTACACCAGCCCGCACCTGTCCAAGGTCACCGAGCGGATCAGCATCGACGGCCACCCTGTCTCTGACGAAACGTTTGTCCGGATCTGGGATGAGATCCGCCCGTACCTGCAGATCGTCGACGAAGAGCTTACCGCTGCGGGGGAGCCCCGGCTCACGTACTTCGAGTGCCTGACCATCCTGGGCTTCGCGATCTTCGCGGACCAGCCGGTCAACGTGGCCGTGATCGAGGTGGGTCTGGGCGGCATCACCGATGCCACCAACGTGGGCGACGGCCTGGTTTCCGTGGTCACCCCCATTTCCCTGGACCACACCGACCTGCTGGGCGATACCACCGAGGAGATTGCGTACGAGAAGGCCGGCATCATCAAGCCCGGTGGTTACCTCATCAGTGCCTCGCAGCCCGTTGATGCTGCGCAGGTGCTACTCGAGAAAGCCAAGGACGTGGGAGTCCCGTTCCGGTTTGAAGGCGTAGAGTTCGGCGTCGAATCCCGGACGGTTGCCGTGGGCGGCCAGGTGGTGAGCATTCAGGGCATCGCCGGCCGGTACCCGGAACTGCTGCTGCCGCTGCACGGTGCGCACCAGGCCCAGAACGCAGCAGTGGCGGTGGCAGCCCTCGAGGCCTTCTTCGGCGGCGAGAAGGAACTTGACGCCGAGGTGCTCCAGGAGGCCTTCGCATCCGTCACGTCCCCGGGCCGCCTTGAGGTTGTCCGCACGGCGCCCACCATCATTGTTGACGCGGCCCACAACCCGGACGGCATCAGGGTCTCGGCCGAGGCCATCCAGGAGGCCTTCAGCTTCACCCGGCTGGTGCCGGTAGTGGGAGTCCTGAAGGAGAAGGACGCCGAAGAGATCCTGCGCCAGCTCAAGGAATCCCTGGGCGAGATCGCCCAGGAATACTGCTTTACCCAGTCCAATTCGCCACGGGCAGTGCCCGCGGCCGAACTGGCTGAACTGGCGGTGGAAATGGGCTTCGGCGAAGACAACATCCACATTGCTGAGAAGCTCGACGACGCCCTCGAATGGGCCGTGGAACGCGCCGAAGCCAGCGACGACCTCTCCGGCGGCGTGCTGGTGACGGGTTCCATCACCCTGGTGGCGGAAGCCCGGATCCTGCTCGGAAAGACGGAGGCCTAGCGGTGGCGAAGCTGACCAAAGCGCAGCGCGAGTGGCGCCCGGGAATGCCCAAGAAGCGCCGGTCCACCAAGGTGATGTTTGCCTCCACCGTCCTGCTGCTTGAAGCGTTTGTGGTCTTTTTCGCAACGCTGGCCGTCTTTGGACTCAGGCGCGGCGAGTTTCCGCCGGCGCTGATCCTGGGCATCGGCATCGCACTGAGCGTAGTGATGATCCTGGCCTGCGCGGTGCTGTCCAAGCCCTGGGGCGTGGGACTGGGCTGGATCCTGCAGATTGTGCTGATCCTGACGGGCATCGTTGAGCCCATGATGTTCCTGGTTGGCGCGCTGTTCGGCCTGGCCTGGTGGTATGGAATCCGCACCGGCATCAGGATCGATTCAGAAGCCGCAAAGCGCGAACGCGACCAGGCCGAGTGGAATGCGTCGCACGGGGACACCCCGGAAGCCTCGTAGAATTGTCCCGAAACCACACATTACGCATTGGAGCAGCTATGACCATTGAGCGCACCCTGGTACTGATCAAGCCCGACGGCGTTGCCCGCAACCTCAGCGGCGCCATCCTGGGCCGCATTGAGGCCAAAGGCTACACCCTCGCCGAACTGAAGAAGGTTGACGCCAGCCGGGAACTGCTGGAGCAGCACTACGAAGAACATGTGGGCAAGCCGTTCTACGAGCCCCTCGTTGAATTCATGCTCAGCGGACCGGTGGTGGCCGCGATCTTCGAAGGCCACCGCGTCATTGAAGGCTTCCGGTCCCTGGCCGGCACTACGGATCCCACCACTGCGGCTCCCGGCACCATCCGTGGCGACTTCGGCCGCGACTGGGGCCTGAAGGTCCAGCAGAACCTGGTCCACGGCTCCGACTCCGTGGACTCGGCCGAGCGCGAAATCAAGATCTGGTTCCAGGACTAACGTCCACCCCCAACTGCGCGAACGGACACTTGAGGCCCCGGGAAACCGGGGCCTCAAGTGTTCGTTCGCGCTTGTTGGTTCGCGCCTTTTGTGCGTTTTGTGCGGGGCCCGCGTCAGAAGCCCGAGGTTCCGGCAAACACCTGGATGAAAGCGAAGAAGATGGTGGCGATGACCGCCACGTACAGCAGCGCCGTGATGATCCAGCCCGATTCGCCCAGCACACGTGCAGTACCTGCCGGGACGGGGATGACGCCGTGGACGACGTTGCGGATGGTCACCCAGACGAAGAGCGGGATCATCGCGGCCCAGACAATCATGCAGAACGGGCAGAGAACATGGATGTCGTAGAGTGCCTGGGACCAGAGCCACACCACAAACGCGAAGCCGAGCGTCACGCCGGCCTGGAGTCCCGCCCAGTACCAGCGTGCGAACGTGGCGCCGGAGAGCAGGGCCATGCCCACTGTGATGATGACGGCGAACGCCACGATGCCAATAAACATGTTGGGGAACCCGAACGCCGAGCTCTGCCACGTCTGCATGACCTGGCCGCAGGAGATCCACGGATTAACGTCGCAGGCCGTTACATGATTCGGATCCTCGAGGACAGCGAGCTTTTCCAGGACCAGCGTTCCCGAGGCCAGCCAGCCGATGGCGCCAGTGATGACCAATAGCCAGCCGAAGGGCCGGTTGCGTGCCATCGGCGGCACGCTCCCGGGCGTGGCGGCTAACGGCTCCGCCGCAGGGGAGGCAGCCGGCGTGTCGGTGCCGTGGGAGGAAATGCTGGGCATGGTGTGGCGTCCTTTGCTTCGGGTGCTCCTTGCCCCGATTGTAACGCCGGTGGCTGGAAGCAGCATTCAGTCAGCGCCCTCAGGTACCGATCCGTTGCCCGTGGTTCCGCCGCCTTTCAGCCCGGGTGTGAGAGAATGAACATGGCTGGAGGCCGACCCACATTCGGACTCCGGTCCGGTGGCTTGTTTCAAGACCGCCAATGATGAGCAGGGCAGGCTTCGGATTCTCTGATCCGGCTTCCCGCAATTCCATTGGTCGGCACCTGGTTGTGGCGTGTAGAACAACGGGTTTCAGGACACAGCCGACGGCTCCCACGGGCTGCCGCACCCCTCTGCCGGTGCGAACCTGGGAGTATCCACTTGACTTCTGTCAACGCCTGCGGGTTTTGACAATATGTGCCCCAATGGGTGCCGGATGTGGCGGTACGTCAGGGGCAGGAGTGTTGCCACATATGGAAAACGAACTAACACCAGCCGTTAATGATGAAGCCGTCGCCGAGGCCACGGAAGCGCCCAAGAAGCCCACCCGGACACGCCGGAAGGCAGTGCCGAAGGCCGCAGAGGTCGCACCGGTGAATGAGGCCGCCGAGGCTGAGCCTGCGACGGACGCCGCACCGGAGCCTAAGGCGCCGGTCCGCCGCACCCGCGCACGTAAGAAGGTGGAGACCGCCGAACCGTTGCCGGCCTTCGCTGCTGAGGTTCTGGAGGCACCTGCCGCCGTTGTTACCGAGACCGTCGTAGAGCCCGCCGCCGTCGAACCGGAGGACGGAGCCGCAGCCCCCGAGGCTGCGGCGGAGACCAAGCCTGTCCGCCGCCGCCGCGTGGCCACGCGCAAAACCTCTGCCCCCGACGTCGCTCCCGCGGCCGTGGAACAGGCAGCTCCGGAGCAGGCAGCCCCTGAAACTGCAGCGACGCCGGCCCCGGAAGCAGAGGAAGTCGCCGCTGCGGAGGCCGCCGCGCCCGCAGCAGCCGCCGCCGTTGCCCCCGTCAACGCTGCCCCGGTCAACGCTGCCGCCGCGCTGGCTGAAGAGCCGGCTGCTGCTGAGACTGCCAGCCCGTTCAGTTCACTGTTCCTTGAGCCGGCGTCCACCACATCGGTGCTTTTCCAGGCCCCCGACCTCAGCACCGTGGTCCGCCCCGCGCCGGTTGCTGCCGTGGTTGAAGAGCCGGAAGAGGACGACCCCGACGACGGCGAAGCAGACGACGCCAACGGCCGCCGCAGGCGCCGCAGCCGTGGTCGCCGTGGACGCAGCCGCACAGGCGAAAGCGATGCTGACGGGGATAACGAAGGCGACGAAGGCGCAGCCGAAGAAACCGATGAGGAATCCGCCGGGCAGGCCGATGAGGGCGTGACGTCCCGCCGTCGTCGTCGCCGCCGCCGTGGCGACCAGGATCTGGAACTCACCGGAGGAGAAGGCGACGACCCGCCCAACACGGTGACCCGCGTCCGCGCGCCGCGCGCCGCGACCGAAGCGCCGGTCAACAACCGCGTCACGTCTGTCAAGGGTTCCACCCGCCTCGAAGCCAAGAAGCAGCGCCGCCGCGAATCCCGCGACACCGGCCGCCGCCGCACCGTCATCACCGAGGCCGAGTTCCTGGCCCGCCGCGAATCAGTTGACCGGCAGATGATCGTCCGCCAGCGCGACGACAGAATCCAGATCGGCGTCCTCGAAGACGGCGTCCTGGCCGAGCATTTTGTCTCCAAGACCCAGCAGGACTCCCTGATCGGCAACGTTTACCTCGGCAAAGTGCAGAACGTCCTGCCCTCCATGGAAGCGGCGTTCGTTGACATCGGACGCGGCCGCAACGCCGTTCTGTACGCCGGTGAAGTGAACTGGGAAGCCGTTAACCTCGAAGGCAAGCAGCGCCGGATCGAAAACGCGCTCAAGTCCGGCGACACCGTCCTGGTCCAGGTCACCAAGGATCCCGTGGGCCACAAGGGTGCACGCCTGACCAGCCAGATCTCGCTGCCCGGCCGCTACCTGGTCTATGTGCCCGGCGGCTCCATGACCGGAATCTCCCGCAAACTGCCCGACGTCGAGCGAAACCGCCTCAAGCGCATCCTCAAGGACCGCCTCCCGGAGCACGCCGGCGTCATCGTCCGCACCGCTGCCGAAGGCGCCTCGGAAGAGGAGCTCACGCACGACATCAACCGGCTGCGCGCGCAGTGGGAGGGCATCGAAAGCCAGTCCACGTCCACCAAGATCCTCGCGCCGGAGCTGCTCTACGGCGAACCTGACCTCACCATCAAGGTGGTCCGTGATGTCTTCAACGAGGACTTCTCCAAGCTGATCGTCTCCGGTGAAGAGGCCTGGGACACTATCGAGGCCTACGTCACCTACGTGGCCCCGGACCTCGTGGGCCGCCTGGAAAAGTGGACCAAGGACCATGACATCTTCGCTGCGTGGCGGATCGATGAGCAGATCCACAAGGCCCTGGAACGCAAGGTCTTCCTGCCTTCGGGCGGCTCGCTGGTCATTGACCGCACCGAAGCCATGACCGTGGTGGACGTCAACACCGGCAAGTTCACCGGCAGCGGCGGCAACCTCGAGGAAACCGTCACCAAGAACAACCTTGAGGCAGCTGAAGAAGTGGTCCGGCAGCTCCGACTCCGCGACATCGGCGGCATCATCGTCATCGACTTCATCGATATGGTCCTCGAATCCAACCGCGACCTTGTCCTGCGCCGCATGGTGGAATGCCTGGGCCGCGACCGGACCAAGCACCAGGTGGCCGAAGTGACCTCCCTGGGCCTCGTGCAGATGACGCGCAAGCGCATGGGCACCGGGCTCCTGGAAGTCTTCGGCGAGCAGTGTGAAACCTGTGCAGGCCGCGGAATTGTCACCCACGACGACCCCGTGGAACACCGCCGCGCCAACACGGTAGCCGCGGAGCACCACGTGCAGCGGGTTGACAGCCGCCCGGAAGCCCAGCGCACCGACAGCGTGCGGACTGACAGTCAGCGCCCGGACAGCCAGCCGGGTGGCCGCACTGACCGGAAGCGCCGCCGCGGACGGGGCGGCCAGCCGCTGGAAACAGCACCGGCAGCTCCGGTGCAGATCCACACGGTCCACCCGGAAGCCAGCGATGCCGAGCGCCATGCGAAGGCGGAGGCCACGCGGGCAGCGCTTGCGAACATTGCGGCCGCAGCCCACGCCGCGCATCTGCATGACGACGAGGTGGCTCACGCATCAGCTGCCGCGGGCCGGCAGCCTGCGGCTCCGGTGCCGGCTCCGGTTGGGCAGTCCGAAACGGACTCCAACGGCCGCCCGGCCGCAGTGCTGACATTCGGCGGCGAGCAGGTGGTGCTTCCGTTCGTTGCGCACCACGATGACCAGCCGCACGCACCTGCCCTGACACTTGACCGCCTCGCGGAGGCCTTCGCCCACCTTGGTGAGCCGGCTCCGGTAGCGGAAAGCACTCCGCCGGCAGTCCAGGCAACTGAAAGCCGGGCGGCCGAACCTGCCCGCCAGCAGCAGCCAGCCGCGGCGGAGAAGGATTACTCCGATCACACCGAGGAGCCCCGCGCCCGCCGTCCCCGGCGGAACCGGAGTGCCAGCCGTGCCCAGGGCGCAGCCAACGCCACGTCCGTAGAGCATCACGAAGCCGCTCCGGCGGCTGCCGCCGGACACACCCACGCCGCCAAGGCGCCGGAGCCCGTCAAGGCTCCTGTGGCCGACAAGCCGGTTGCCGCCAACGCGCCCATCATCCTGGGCGTAGGAGTTCCGGCCTCGGAGCTCTGACCAAGCAGTAGGGCAAGCCAATACAACGGCGCCTGGATGTGCCTGTGAATCACAGGCTGCGTCCGGGCGTCCGGCGTTAAGTCGCGAGGAACGCTAGGCTGGTGACTGACACGGGGTGCCGCGCAGAGAGCCGGCTGAGATCCACACCCGTTGAACCTGTCCGGTTAGCACCGGCGAAGGGATGTCTCCTTTGGCTTCAACTTCTGTCCTTCCTCCTGCAACGCCCGCGGCGGCTCTACAGGGATCCTCAGCAACCGGGGCTGAGGTCCTGCCCGCGCCAGGCCGGACTGCCAACGTCCAGGTGCTGCGTGACGTTCCGCGGGTGCTGTCCATTGCCGGATCGGACCCTTCAGGTGGCGCCGGCGTCCAGGCCGACCTCAAAAGCATCGCGGCTCTTGGCGGCTACGGCATGGCGGCCATCACCGCACTGACAGTCCAAAACACCCGGGGGGTCCAGGCGGTTCACGTTCCGCCTGCGTCCTTCCTGGGCCAGCAGCTCGATGCCATCAGCGATGACATCACCATCGACGCGGTCAAGATCGGCATGCTGGGCGACGCTGCGGTGATAGGCGTGGTCCGCGACTGGCTGGAAAAGGTGCGTCCCGCCGTCGTCGTTCTTGATCCGGTGATGGTGGCCACAAGCGGCGACCGGCTACTGCAGGGGTCTGCCGAGGCGGCCCTGCGGGAGCTGCTCCCGCTCGCGGACCTGATCACCCCCAACCTGGCCGAACTGGCCATCCTGGTGGGGGAGCCGCAGGCGAGGGAATGGCACGACGCGCTCGGGCAGGGACAGCGGTTGTCCGCCGCGACCGGTGCCACTGTCCTGGTCAAGGGCGGCCATCTCGACGGCGGTGCGTGCCCGGATGCCCTGGTCAACGCTGCCGGGCTGCTCGCCCAGGAAGTGGTGGAAGTGAGCGGGGACAGGATCCCCACGCGCAACAGCCACGGCACCGGCTGCTCACTGTCATCGGCCATGGCCACGGCCCAGGCCCGGTTGGGGGACTGGGAAGCCGCACTACGGCAAGTGAAGCCCTGGCTGGTGGGCGCGCTGCAGGCCGCTGACCAACTTGAGGTGGGCGCGGGCAACGGCCCCATCAACCACTTCCACCACATGCAACAGGTTCCGGCAGCCGGCGAATTCGCAGAGACGCTGCGGCGGGCGTCGGAGCCGGATCTTGCAGCCATCTACGGGCTGGATTTCATCCGCGACCTGGCGGCCGGCACTTTGGCTGAGGAACAGTTCGCCTATTACCTCGCCCAGGACGCCATCTACCTCAACGGCTATTCGCGGGTCCTTGCCCGGGCCAGTGCGCTGGCGCCCACGGAAGCCGCCCAGCTGTTCTGGGCAAAGTCGGCCCAGCAATGCCTTGAGGTCGAGTCCGAACTGCACCGCACGTGGCTAAGCACCAGGACAGTGGACTCCGTCCTGGGACCTGTCACCAAGTCCTACGTGGACCACCTGCTGGCGGCCTCGGCCTCAGGCAGCTACGCGGTCCTCGTGGCGGCGGTACTGCCGTGCTTCTGGCTGTATGCCGAAGTGGGACAGACTCTCCACGCGGAGTTCCTGGCTGCGGGTGCCCCGGCAGCACATCCTTATGCCGACTGGCTGCGGGCCTATGCTGACGAGGATTTCGCCCAGGCCACGCGCTACGCCATCGACTTTGGTGACGACGCCGGTCGGAGTGCTTCCGCGGATGAACAGGCGGCGATGCTGGTGGCTTTCAGGCAGTCGTGCCGGTTCGAGGTGGAATTCTTCGACGCGCCGCGAATTCATTCCTGACTGGCTGGGGCCCGTGCGGCCTGTACGATAGTCGGGCACGGTTTTGGATTGTCAGTGCAGTACCTGCTTGTGGGTCCTATCACAGACAACCTGCCGTAACCAGCCTCATTTGCGGCCGAAGGCAAAATTAGCGTATTCTAGATCTTCGGTGCTTACGCCAACACTTGGGTTACGACCCCACGGCGTTGAGGCACAGCGAGAACCCAGCCAATTATGGAACAGGGTTCAGCACGCAAATTTAGTAATAAACGTCGAGAGAAGTGAGTTCCCAAGTGGTGTACGCGATTGTCCGCGCAGGCGGCCGCCAAGAGAAGGTTTCCGTTGGAGACTTCGTTACCCTGAACCGCGTCCCCGGTGGAGCCGGCAGCACCTTTGAGTTGCCCGCACTGCTCCTGGTAGACGGTGACAAAGTCACCTCTGCTGCTGCGGACCTGGCCAAGGTAACGGTTACGGCTGAGATCCTCGAAGACCTCCGTGGTCCGAAGATCGTCATCCAGAAGTTCAAGAACAAGACCGGTTACAAGAAGCGCCAGGGTCACCGTCAGGAATTGACCAAGGTCAAGATCACGGGTATCAAGTAACTCTTCGTTACTGTTCAGGTTCTTCAGCAGATTCCCCAGAATTTAAAGGCAGGCATTTCAAATGGCACATAAAAAAGGCGCGAGTTCCACTCGCAACGGTCGTGACTCCAACGCCCAGTACCTCGGCGTCAAGCGCTTCGGCGGCCAGGTAGTTTCCGCAGGCGAGATCATCGTTCGCCAGCGTGGCACCCACTTCCACCCGGGCGCCGGCGTTGGACGTGGCGGCGACGACACACTGTTCGCACTGGCCCCGGGAGCTGTCCAGTTCGGCACCCGCCGCGGTCGCCGCGTTGTTAACATCGTTGCTGCTGCAGCTGCAGAGTAACAAATAGTTCTGAAGCGGTGGAGCGGGCCATTTTGGTCCGCTCCACTGTTCTTTTAACCGCATTACAATCGTCTTGTCGCCTTTGGGCGTACAGGAAAACAGCACTGAGGAGATCCACGTGGCGAGCTTTGTAGACCGGGTAGTACTGCACGTATCCGGCGGTACCGGCGGCCACGGGTGTGTCTCTGTCCACCGGGAGAAGTTCAAGCCCCTGGGCGGTCCCGACGGCGGCAACGGCGGCGACGGCGGCGATGTCATCCTGCGCGTTGATCACCAGACCACCACGCTGCTTGACTACCACCACGCCCCGCACCGCCATGCCACCAACGGTGGCCCCGGCATGGGTGACTGGCGGGGTGGCAAGAGCGGCGAGACCCTCATCCTGCCCGTACCGGACGGCACCGTGGTCAAGTCCAAGGACGGCACCGTCCTGGCGGACCTGGTCGGCGAAGGCGCCGAGTATGTGGCGGCCGCCGGCGGCCTGGGCGGCCTGGGCAATGCTTCGCTGTCCTCGCAGAAGCGCCGTGCCCCGGGCTTCGCCCTGCTGGGCATCGAGGGTGACGCCCGTGACATTGTGCTGGAACTGAAGTCCATCGCCGACATCGCGCTGGTGGGTTTCCCCTCTGCCGGCAAATCCAGCCTGATCGCGGCCATGTCCGCCGCGCGGCCCAAGATCGCCGATTACCCCTTTACCACGCTGATCCCGAACCTGGGTGTTGTCCAGTCCGGCGATGTCCGCTTCACCATTGCGGACGTCCCGGGCCTCATCGAGGGCGCCAGCGAAGGCAAGGGTCTTGGCCACCACTTCCTGCGCCACGTGGAGCGCTGCGCCGCCCTGGTGCACGTGCTGGACTGCGGCACGCTTGAATCGGACCGTGACCCTTTGGCGGACCTGGCCATCATCGAGGCCGAGCTGGAAAAATACTCCGTGGATATGAGTTATGCCGGTGCCGACGGCGAAGTGGTTCCGCTAAACCACCGTCCGCGCCTGGTGGCCCTGAACAAGGTGGACCTCCCGGACGGCAAGGACATGGCTGAATTTGTCCGCCCGGAACTGGAGTCACGCGGCTACCGGGTCTTCGAAATCTCGGCTACCAGCCACGAGGGTCTCCGCCAGCTCGGCTTCGCCATGGCGGAAATCGTCCAGGCTGCCCGTGCCGCCCTCGCAGCCGCCCCGCCCAAGGTCCAGCCTCCCGTTCTGCGGCCCCGCGCCGTCAACGAATCCGGCTTCAAGATCCGCCGCGAGGAAAAGAACCTCGAGCCGCTCTTCCGCGTCCTGGGCGACAAGCCCGTCCGCTGGGTTAAGCAGACCGACTTCACCAACGAGGAAGCCATCGGCTATCTCGCCGACCGCCTGGCGAAGCTCGGCGTCGAAAACGAACTGTTCAAGCAGGGCGCCGTGCCCGGTGACACCGTGGTGATCGGCGAGGACGACGGCGTTGTCTTCGACTGGGAGCCCACCATGATGGCCGGTGCAGAACTGCTGGCGGCACCGCGTGGCACCGACGTCCGCTTCGCCGACATCGGCGACCGGCCCACCCGCGGGCAGAAGCGGGACGAGCAGGTGGAACGCCGTGAGGCCAAGGCCGCCGCCCGCGCCGAGCTCGAGGCAGAGCGCAAGGCCGGGATCTGGACCGAATCGGTCAGCGGGCGCCGCGCCGCCAAGCCTGTCACTGAGAGTGGGCTGGGCGTTGAAGATGACGAGTGAGGCCGCTGAAATGACCGAAGAGTCCGCAGTAATCATCGAGGAACCCAAAGACGACCGCAGTGTGCTCGCCCGGGCCCGCCGGATCGTTGTCAAAGTAGGGTCGTCGTCGCTGACCAGCATCAAGGGCGGCATCTCGGAAGAGTCCCTGACCGCCCTCTCAGATGTCTTGGCCGCCAAACATAACGCCGGCACGGAAATTATCCTGGTTTCTTCGGGAGCCATTTCCGCAGGGCTTGCGCCCCTCGGCCTGGTGAAGCGTCCGCGTGACCTCGCGACCCAGCAGGCCGCCGCCAGCGTGGGCCAGGGCCTGCTCATGGCGCGCTACACGCACGCGTTCGGCGCCCACGGCGTCACGGTCAGCCAGGTGCTGCTGACCGCAGATGACCTCATGCGTCGTAGCCACCACGCGAACGCGTTCCGTGCACTGAACCGCCTCCTCAACCTCGGCGTTGTGCCGGTGGTCAATGAAAACGACACGGTCGCCACGCACAAGATCCGTTTCGGCGACAACGACAGGCTCTCAGCGCTCGTGGCCCATCTGGTCCGTGCTGACGCCCTGATCCTGCTGTCCGACGTCGACTCGATATACGACGGCCCGCCCGCCAAGGGCGCCAAGCGCATTTCCCAGGTGGACGGCCCCGGAGATCTTGAGGCAGTGACTATCGGGAAGCCGGGCAAGGCAGGCGTAGGCACCGGCGGCATGCAGACTAAAGTCGAGGCTGCCATCATGGCCGCCGACTCCGGCATCCCGGCGCTGGTCACGTCCACAACCAACGCCGCAGCCGCCCTGGCCGGTGAGGACGTGGGGACCTGGTTCACCGTGAACAGCGGCCGGAAGTCCGTGCGGATGATGTGGCTGGCCCACCTGGCGCACGTTCAGGGCAGGCTCTTCCTTGACGACGGCGCCGTGCACGCTGTGCGGGACAATCGCTACTCGCTGCTCCCCGCCGGAATTTCATCGGTGGACGGCACCTTCGAAGCCGGCGACGCCGTCGAGATGGTGGCCGGCGACGGTACCGTCATCGCGCGCGGTTTGGTTAATTACTCTTCCGAAGAGCTTCCCCAGATGCTGGGGCGCTCCACAGTGGAACTGGGCGAGTCCCTGGGCCGCGGATTCGACCGTGAGGTTGTCCATATCGACGACCTGGTTCTGGTCTGAGCGGTCCGCTCGCCTAGACTTGAAGGATGACTGAGGCACTGATTTCCCAAGCCACTGGCACTTCCGACGATTCAACCGTGGTTCCTCCCGGGCCGGAACAGGGGGGGACCCACACCCCGGCGAAGGTTGAGGCGGCCGTCCACGCCATCGCTGACCGCTCACGGCAGGCAGCCCGCCAGATGGCCGGGGCCAACCGCGCCCGGAAGGACAGTGGCCTCCGGGCCATCGGTGCCGCATTGCTGGCGCGGAAGGACTTCATCCTGTCGGCCAACGCCAAGGACGTTGCGGCCGGCAAAGCCAACGGCACGTCGGCGGCCCTGTTAGACCGCCTCACCTTGACCGAAAGCCGGATCGACGGGCTCGTGGCGTCCCTGGAAAACCTGGCCAGCCTGCCCGATCCGGTCGGAAACGTGGTCCGAGGCCAGACCCTCCCCAATGGGCTGCGCCTGCGCCAGATCAACGTGCCCATGGGAGTGGTTGCCGCCATTTACGAGGCCCGCCCCAACGTCACTGTAGACATCGCCGGTCTTGGCCTCAAGAGCGGCAACGCCGTCATCCTCCGCGGCGGCACTGCTGCCGCCTCCACCAACGAAGCACTGGTCCAGATCCTCCGCGAAGCCCTGGACTCCGTCGGGCTGCCGGCCGATGCCGTGCAGACAGTGGACCAGTACGGCCGTGAAGGTGCGAATGCGCTGATGCGTGCGCGCGGCCGCGTTGATGTCCTGATTCCGCGCGGCGGCCGGGACTTGATCCAGTCCGTGGTGCTGAACGCCGCCGTGCCGGTCATCGAGACCGGCGAGGGCAACGTGCATATCTTCATCGACGAATCCGCCAGCGAGGACATGGCGGTGGAGATCCTGCTGAACGCCAAGACCCAGCGGCCCAGTGTCTGCAACACCGTGGAGACGCTGCTGGTCCATTCGCGGTCCGCCGTGCTGCCCGCCGTCGCCGCCGCGTTGCGCGGCGCCGGGGTCACCCTCCACGCCGACGAGCGCATCCGTGCGGCGCTGCCTTCATCTGTTGAGTCCGTTCCGGCAACGGATGAGGACTGGGGAACCGAGTACATGGACCTGGACCTCGCCGTAGCAATGGTGGACAGCCTGGATGACGCCGTCAAGCACATCCGGACCTGGTCCACGGGCCACACCGAAGCGATCCTCACCAACGACCTGGCCAACGCGGAGCGGTTCATCGCCGAGGTTGACTCTGCCGCGGTCATCGTCAACGCGTCCACGCGGTTTACCGACGGCGGCGAGCTGGGCCTCGGTGCCGAGGTTGGCATCTCCACGCAGAAGCTGCACGCCCGCGGCCCGATGGGACTGACAGAGCTCACCACCACTAAGTGGATCGTGCAGGGCGAAGGCCAGGTCCGCGGGTAGCAACGCGGTAATATAGACAGAAGTCCGGAACGGCGGGACAATCCGCTGCCACATCCTTGAACCCTAGGGGAGAAAATGCTGCTCCAGCAGATCGCCATGACCGTTGCCGAAGGCGGAGAACACGCACCCGCTCCGATCTGGGCTGAACCGTGGGTGTTCGGCGCATCCATTTTCGCCATCCTGCTGGTGATGATGTTCGTTACGCTCTCCTACTCGAACCTGGGCAACCGGCACACCGTAACGGATGAGCACGCCGATCCGCACCGCCAGCACCCCAACAAGCACGACCACGGCCAAGGCCACTGAAATTTCCCGTGTTCTGCACCGTGACGGTGCGCAAAGGCGGCTGCGGCTGGGCGTGATGGGCGGGACGTTTGATCCCATCCACCACGGCCACCTTGTTGCAGCCAGCGAAGTGGCCGCCAAGTTCAGCCTGGATGAAGTGGTCTTTGTCCCCACCGGGCAGCCGTGGCAAAAGTCGCACAAGCAGGTCAGTGAGCCTGAGCACCGCTACCTCATGACGGTGATCGCCACGGCATCGAACCCGCGCTTCACCGTCAGCAGGGTGGATATTGACCGGCCCGGTCGCACGTATACCATTGATACCTTGCGGGATCTCCGGACCCAGCGTCCGGATGCGGATCTGTTCTTCATTACCGGTGCGGATGCACTGGCGCAGATTCTTTCCTGGAAGGACATCGACGAGCTGTGGTCACTGGCCCATTTTGTCGGTGTGACACGGCCGGGACATGTGCTTGATGGCATGGGCCGCAAGGACGTCAGCCTCCTCGAGGTGCCGGCCATGGCCATCTCGTCCACGGACTGCCGTGTCCGTGTAGCCGGGAACAACCCCGTCTGGTACCTCGTGCCGGACGGAGTGGTCCAATACATCGCCAAATATGGTCTGTACGCCGAGGGATCAGATCCCCAGGACGTCCGAACTACCGAAACAGACGAGCCAGCCAGTACTGAATGAGTCCTCAATGAGTCAGGAAAAGCCCCCCGTCCGCAGCCGCCGCGAACTGCGGCAGGCCAGAGATGAGAACACGGCTCCCGGGTCCAACGGCCCGGGCCAGGTTTCGCCTGCCTCAAAACAACGGCGCGCGGCTGACGCCCCGGTGGATTCCGTCCCCGAGCAGTCCCAAGCGCAGCGGTCCTCGCAGATCCGGGCCCGCGACCGCGCGGCGCTGCGTGCCATCAAAGAACTCGAGGAGAAAGAGGGCCAGCTTTCCGCAGGAGGCCCTCCCACGCGCAGGCAGTTGCGGCTCCAGCAACTGAAGGAACAGGCCGTCACCTCGGCCAATCCCATCATTCCCGCTCCCATGGGGCAGCCTTTGCCAAGCCAACCCGCGCCGAGCCAACCTAAGCCAGGCCAAGCCAAGCTGGGTCAAGCGAAGACAGCCCCAACGAGGCCAGGTCACGACACCGCTGTATCCGCCGATATGGCCGGGCCCGCCGCGCCGGCGAACGGTGCAGGTGTTCCGGCTGGCATGAGCGTGGAGCAGGCACTCGCAGCCCGCACGCTTATTGCCGAGCAGGCCAAGAACCAGCTGGCCAAGATGGAACACATCGCCTCGCTGGACCCCGAAGCAGTGGATCCGGACATCCTTGCGGAACAGATCGCCTTGGCCGAGCGCGCGGCGGTGCTTAACCGCCGGGCGATGGCCAAGCGGAAGCTGGCCGAGCAGGCCGCCACTGCCCAGCCAGTATCAGTACCCACGCAGGCTCCCAATCCGCAGGCCGCGGCCACGCAATCCGTTCCCCAGACGGGCCCGGCCACCGCCGACAACCTGGCCATGGTCACGCCGCTGGAATTCGTGCAGGTACCCGGCGTCGACCGTCCTGTGATGAAACCCCCGGCGACCTCCTACGTGCCGCTGGCGACCCAGGCCGGACCAAAGGTCCGGCCAGGCGGCAAGGGCCGCAGGCCGTCCACTACGTCCAAAGAGCCGGCCGCGGGTTCTGCGCAGGCGGCCGCGTCGGGCCGTTCCCGGGTGATCGCCCGTGCGGAAGCTGCTGCCAGGGCCGCCGCGGCACCGAAGCGCGTCGTCCCCGTCCAGCCCATCACGGCCTCTACGCCAGTGGGGGAGACGGGCGATCTGTTCGATGACCTGCCGCGCATCCCGGCACGGTCAGCGCATGGGCTGGAGCCGCTGGATGCGGCAACGGCCGGCCTGGCCCGTGCGAAGCGGCTCAGGCTTATGCAGGTCCTCGTCCTGGCTTTTGGGATCGTGGCCCTTATTTCCGGCGTTATCCTCATCGTCAGCGGCATCTCCAGCTGACCAGGCAACGCCCTTTTACAAAGCTTTAGAAAACTACAAGGAGTCCCATGACTGCAACAGATTCATCCATCGCCATTGCCCGCCAAGCCGCCAAGGCAGCCGCGGACAAGATTGCCCACGACATTGTGGCCCTCGATGTCAGCGAACGGCTGGCACTGGCGGACGTCTTCCTCATCGCATCCGCGCCGAGCGAGCGCCAGGTCAACGCCATCGTTGACGGCATCGAAGAAGAACTTTCCAAGCAGGACCTCCGTCCGGTACGCCGCGAAGGCCGCTCCGGCGGGCGCTGGGTACTGCTGGATTACTCGGACATCGTCATCCACGTCCAGCATGAAGAGGACCGCGTTTTCTACGCCCTGGAGCGCCTGTGGAAGGACTGCCCAGTGGTTGACCTGCAGCTGGGCGAGGACACGTCAGCCAAGGCGACGGCGGCCTCCGACTCCGAATAGCAGGCCTTGCCGGCCCGAATATGCCCGATTTGGAATTTTCGGAAAAGCTGGTCTAAGATATTTGAGTTGCTCCGGGGAGACCGCGGAGTAACGAAGGTCCGGGGCTGTGGCGCAGCTGGTAGCGCACCTGCATGGCATGCAGGGGGTCAGGGGTTCGAGTCCCCTCAGCTCCACCGGATAATCCGCCGGAATCGAAAGATTCCGGCGGATTTTTTGTTGCAGGAAAATGCGCCTCCCGATTGGCGCAGCGCGCAGATTTCTATTAAGCTGATCAGGTTGCTTCGGGCGGTCTGAACCGCGGAGAAGCACAAGTTTGGGGCTGTGGCGCAGCTGGTAGCGCACCTGCATGGCATGCAGGGGGTCAGGGGTTCGAGTCCCCTCAGCTCCACCAAACAGGACGCAGGTCCGTAAAAAAATGAGCCACCCGGTCGGGTGGCTCATTTTTTGTCTCCCAAGCAGGGAGCCCGGAGAACTGGGCGCCCAGTAGTGAGTGCTTAGATCCAATCACTCCGGCGCAGCGGCGGCCCGTCCCCGCCGGCACGCTGGACCAGGACCTGGTTGACGCCCGTGATCCCGGTTTCAAAGCCCAGGGCACTTGAGGCCATGTAGAGCCGCCACACCCGCGCCCGGCCCAGGCTGGTGAGCCGGACGGCTTCGTCCCAGTTCTCTTCGAGCCTGCGCACCCACGCCCGCAGGGTCAGCGCATAGTGCTGGCGCAGGGCCTCCACGTCCAAGACCTCGAACCCGCCGGTCTCCAGTGCGCTGACCATCTCGCCCAGGCTGATCATCTCGCCGTCCGGAAAGACATAGCGCGGAATGAACGAATCCGGGTCGGGCTTGATGGGGCCGGCGTTCCAGGAGATGGCGTGGTTGAGCAGCCGGCCGCCGGGACGGAGCAAGCCGTGGAGCACGTCGACATAGTTGGGTGTCTGTTCCCGGCCCACGTGTTCGGACATGCCGATGGAGCTGATGGCGTCGAACGGCCCGTCGGCGATATCCCGGTAATCCTGGACCCGGATGTCGATGTTTTCGGTCAGGCCGGCGTCGGCCGCACGTTTGCGCGCCAGCACGGCCTGTTCGGTGGAGAGCGTCACGCCCACCACCGAGACGCCGTAATGCTGCGCCGCGTGCAACGCGAAGCTGCCCCAGCCGCACCCCACGTCCAGTACCCTCATCCCGGGCTTCAGCCCAAGCTTCCGGCAGACGAGATCCAGCTTGGCCTTCTGCGCGTCATCCAGTCCTGCCGGAAGGCCCCGTTCGGCAGGGGTGCCGCCGCCGTCTGGTCCATCCGCCCACACAGCGCACGAGTAGACCATTGAGGGTCCCAGCACGAGGGCGTAAAAGTCGTTGCCGACGTCGTAATGGTGCGAGATGGCCGCGGCGTCGCGCTTCCGGGTGTGGCGCCGGCCCTTCCGCATGACCTTGGCCTCCTCCGGCGGCGGAGCAGGGTTGGGGCCCAGCGCGCCCAGCCGGACCGCCGTGCTGACCAGCGTGGCCAGTTCACGCGGAGTCGGGGGCCGGAAGGGGCCGGGTTCGGAAAACTTGCCCACCGAGCTGAGCGCCGTGAAGGCTGCAAAGATGTCGCCGGGGGCAGCGATGTCCCCGGCGACATAGGCGCGGCTGAGCCCGAGCTGCCCCGACGACCACAGGATCCGGCGCAGGGCGCGGCGTGACCTGAATTCGAGGACCGGGGCCTCGGGTGGCCCCGCCTCGGACCCGTCCCACGCCCGCACCCTCAGCGGTATCTCCGTCGTCCCCAGGACGATGCCCAGTGCGTTCGCCAGCAGCGACGCTGCCCCTTTTTCTGTTTTCATGGTCCTCGCCTTTCGTCCGCCTAGGCCCAACAGTACGACGCCGGCGCGCACCTGTCAGCGCAGTGGCGCGATTATCATGGGGGAGTGAATGAGACGTTGCCACCGTGCCCCGAATGCTCCAGCGCCTACACCTACGAGATGGGTGCGCTACTGGTCTGCCCGGAATGCGGCCACGAGTGGTCCGCCCAGGCGGCGGAGGCCACGGCAGAGGCCGGGCCGAGGGTCATCAAGGATGCAGTGGGCAACATCCTCGCCGACGGCGACACGGTCACGGTGACCAAGGACCTGAAAATCAAGGGCAGCTCCGGTGTCATCAAGGTTGGCACCAAAGTCCGCGGGATCCGGCTGATGGACGGTGTGGGCGATCACGACATCGACTGCAAGGTGGACGGCGTGGGGCCGATGCAGCTCAAATCCTCCGTGGTGAAGAAGGTCTAGCCGGAACCGGTCAGGGACATGGACTACGGAACCACCGACGTTGTGGTCATCGGCGCGGGCCAGGCGGGACTCTCCGCCGCCTACCACCTGCAGCGCCGAGGGGTTGAATACAAGGTCCTCGACGCCGAGGAAGGCCCGGGCGGCGCCTGGCGCCACCGCTGGAAAAGCCTGGTCATGGCGACGGTCAACGGCATCAGTGACCTTCCCGGCATCGCGAAGCCTGACGTGGATCCCACGGAACCCAGCTCGGAGTTCCTGAGCCGGTACTTCGCCGGCTACGAGCGGGACCTCGGAATTGAGGTCCTGCGCCCGGTCAAGATCACCTCGGTCGCTAGGGAAGACGCCGATCCGGCGGGGCGCCTGCGGATCAGCACCGACAGCGGCGACTGGTCAGCGAAGGCGGTCATCAACGCAACCGGTACGTGGACCCGGCCGTTCTGGCCCATCTACCCGGGCCGGGCCACGTTCCGGGGCCGGCAACTGCACGTGGCCGATTACGTCTCCGCCGAGGAGTTCCGCGGCCTGCACGTCATCGTCGTGGGAGGCGGCATTTCCGCCGTCGGGCTTCTGGAGGAGGTCTCGCAGGTGACCAGCACCAGCTGGTTCACCCGGCGGGAACCCGACTGGCGTGACGCCGCGTTCGACGCCCAGGCCGGCCACAACGCCGTCGCCCTCGTGGAGGAGCGCGTGCGGCAGGGCCTGCCGCCGCAAAGCGTGGTGGCCGTGACCGGCCTCATCTGGACCCCGGCGCTGAGGGCGGCAGCGCAACGGGGTGCGCTGGACCGTCGCCCCATGTTCACCGCGATAGAGCCCGACGGCGTCCGGCTCGCCGTCGGGAGCCTGCTCCGTGCCGACGTCATTCTGTGGGCCACCGGATTCCGTGCCGAGCTCGAGCATCTGGCGCCGCTGCATCTCCGGGGACCCGGCGGCGGCATCGCCATGGAAGGGACCCAGGTGGCAGCTGAACCGCGCGTCCATCTGGTGGGGTACGGGCCGTCGTCGTCCACCATCGGCGCCAACAGGGCGGGCCGGGCGGCCGTCACCGCCATCCTCAAACTGCCCGCGCTTGCACCAACCGCATCAACAACCAGTACATGACCAGACGGCAGGAACCAGTGGCACAGAACACTCTTGAGGACATCTTCGGCACGCTCCGGCGCCACCCGGATGTCGAAGCCCCGAACCTCCAGGCCTGGGACGCCACGGACCGGCAGCTGCTCGAAGCCGCCGCAGCGCGCACGGAACCGGGTACCCGGCTGGCAGTGATCGGCGACCGCTACGGTGCTCTCACCCTCGGTGCGCTGGGCACGCTGGGGGTCAGCCGGGTCCGTGTGCATGAGGATCTCATCACTGGGGAGCGCGCCCTGCGGAACAACGCTGCGGCTGTGGGGCTCGCAGCGGCGGATCCCGGAGCCATTGACGCCACCGGGTTCGAACAATTGCCGCTGGGGGAGGAGCTGCTGTCCGGCGCGGAGTTGGTGCTGCTTCAACTGCCGCGGACGCTGGCGGAGCTTGAAGAAATCGCAGCCGCCGTGGCGCGTTATGCCGCCCCTGACGTGGTGCTGCTCGCCGGCGGGCGGATCAAACACATGTCCCTGGGAATGAACGCGGTCCTGGAACGCCACTTCGAGACGGTCCAGCCGCAGCTGGCGCGGCAGAAGTCCCGGATCATCCTGGCCCGCGGCGCCCGGCAAACTGAGACGCACGAGTGGAGTCCCGCCGTCGAACGCCTTGCCGAGCTGGACCTGGACGTTGCTGCGCACGGTGCCGTCTTTGCTGGAGCGAAACTGGACATCGGGACCAGGTTCCTCCTGACCTTCCTGCCGGAGATGCCTGAAGCCGGGCACGCCATCGATCTGGGCTGTGGCACCGGCATCCTCGCCGCCATGTACGCCCGCCAGAACCCGGCCTCAAGGGTCACGGCCACGGACCGGTCTGCCGCCGCCGTCGCGTCCGCCCGGGCCACGGCGCAGGCCAACGGCCTCGAGGAGAGGATTACCGCCCTCCAGGATGACGCCATGAGCACCCTCCCGGCCGGAAGCGCCGACCTGATCCTGCTGAATCCGCCCTTCCACCTGGGCGCCAGTGTGCATGCCGGGGCGGGCATTAAACTTTTCGAGGCGGCGGCCAGGGTCCTGGCGCCGGGCGGTGAGCTGTGGACGGTGTTCAACCGGCACTTGCAGTACCTCCCGGCGCTGGAGCGGCTGGTGGGTCCCACCACTGTGAGGGGCGGCAATCCAAAGTTCACGGTGGCGGTCAGCACTCGGCGGCCATAGGCGTGCCAGCACGGCAAGGTGGCGCCCCGGCCGCGGCGCGGCCTCACCTCCGGCTCTGGGCGTTGATCAGGAGGTAACGTACCATTCAGACATAATCATGAATACGCGGCCGAAAACCTAGGGGAGACCGTGCCAGAAATCCGCCAGTCCTCGGCGCCACGGCGCGGGACTAATCTTCCGCGCATGGGGGACTTCAACCTCACGGTCATCGTGGATGCCATCCGCCGGTCATCCGGGGGGCTCAGCCGCGTGGAGCTCGCCCAGATTGTGGGCCTCTCGCCGCAGACCATCTCCAACATCTCCCGCCGCCTGCTGGACCAGCACCTGATCGTCGAAGCGGGCAAAGAAGGCAGCGGCCCCGGCAAACCGCGCACCATGCTTCGCCTCAACCCGGGCGGAATGTATGCCATCGGCGTCCACCTGGACCCCGCCGTCACCACGTTCGTGGTCCTCGATCTTGTGGGCGCCGTTGTACAGCATTCACGGATTAGGACACCCGGCGGGAGTGATCCTGCAGCCGTTATATCCACCATGGCCACCGAGATCGAGCACCTCGTTGCCGAGTCCGGCGTGGACACCAGCCGGATCGCCGGCCTGGGCCTGGCCGCTCCGGGACCCATCGACCTGGACAACGGCACCGTGGTGGACCCGCCGCTGCTGCCGGGCTGGGACCGCGTGGAACTTCGGGACGCCCTGGCCAAAGCCACCGGCTATTCCGTCCTGGTGGATAAGGACGTCACCAGCGCCGCCGTCGCCGAGACATGGGCCGGCGGGCCCAGCGGCTCGGGCACTTTCATCTTTATGTACATGGGCACGGGTATCGGCTGCGGCATCGTCCTCAACGATGAGGTGGTCCGTGGAACGTCAGGAAACGCCGGCGAGATCGGCCACATAGTGGTGGACCCCGATGGCCCGGTCTGCGACTGCGGACTGCGCGGCTGCGTTAAGTCCTCAGCCATCCCGCAGGTGCTCGTGGCGGAGGCCGTTGCCGCCGGCATCCTGGACGGCTCCGGCAAGCACACCAGCGGAGCCGAAGTGCAGCAGAGCTTCTCCCAGCTGTGCGACCTTGCCGATGCCGGCGATGCCAAGGCCCTGGCGATCATCGACAAGTCAGCCGTGCTGGTGGCCCGGGCCGTCTCCGTGGTCGCCAACACGCTGGATGTGGAGCGGGTTGTGTTCGGCGGGCCCTTCTGGAGCCGGATCGCTGACCGCTACCTGGAGAAGATCCCGGCGCTGGTGGACGCCAACAGCGCGGCGCGCCTGATCCACACCATCGAGGTTGTCGGCACGGGCGTCGGTGAGGACGTGGGCGCCGTTGGAGCTGCCTGCCTTGTCCTGGAGCATACACTGGCGCCCCGGGCGCAGCGGCTTCTCCTGGAAGTCTGAACCGGGGCTCCTTGCCAGTGGCAGGAGCCCCATCTAGCATGTGGATATCGCCGCGGCTGGGGGCCCGCAGACACAGGGGACGGCAGCCATTGACCGAAATGGAGCATCATGCGTCGTCAGGCCCTTGGAATCACGTCACTCATTGCCGCCGCAGCCTTTGTGCTGACGGCATGTTCCCCCGCCGCCCCCGAAGCGGAGACCAAAACGCTGAAGGTGGTCTACCAAAAGACCGATTCCTTCACTGCCCTGGACACGCTCTTCGAGGCGGCCAAACAGGAGTTTGAGGCCGCCAATCAGGGCGTCACGGTGGCTCTGGAGCCCATCCAGGCGAACGACGACGACTACGGCACCAAACTTGCCCTCGCTCTCCGTTCGCCCTCCACCGCCCCGGATGTCTTCTATGAGGACACCTTCAAGGTGCGTTCCGACGTCGACGCCGGGTACCTCCTGAAACTGGACAGCCACCTTGAGGGGTGGAAGGACTGGGATACCTTCGATGCTGGCGCCAAGGCCGCCGGCCTTGGGGACGACGGCGGCACGTACGCGGTCCCGCTGGGCACCGACACGCGAGCTATCTGGTACAACAAGAAGGTGCTCACCGCCGCAGGCGTCAGCGTCCCGTGGGAGCCCCGCACATGGCAGGACGTCCTGGACACCGCCCGGAAAATCAAGGCCAGCGATCCCAGCGTGGTGCCGTTCAACATGTACGCCGGCAAGGCCTCCGGTGAAGGCACCGTGATGCAAAGCTTCTATGAGCTGCTCTACGGAACGGACTCCGAACTCTACGACGCCGACGCCAAGAAATGGGTGGTCGGTTCCCCCGGGTTCACCGACTCGTTGGGGTTCCTCAAGACCCTCTACGACGAAAAACTGGCCGTCTCCCCGGCGGAGGCCCTCGACGCGAATGTGTGGAAGAAGGTCTTCGGCGAGTGGCTGCCGCAGGGCAAGATGGGCGCCACTGTTGAGGGTTCCTATACGCCGTCCTTCTGGCAGAAGGGCGGCAGCTACGAATGGGCCGAGTACGGGCAGGACATGGGCGTGACGGCGTTCCCCACCCAGAACGGTCAGGCACCCGGCGGTGTCAGCATGTCCGGCGGCTGGACCCTGGCGGTAGGGGCGGAGACCAAAAACCCAGACCTCGCGTTTGAGTTCCTCGCCACGGCCCTCAACCAGAAGAATTCCCTGGCCTTCAACATCGCCAGCTCCCAGATCGCCGTGCGGAAGGACGTCGCCGCCGACGCCGGCTACCAGGCGGCCAACCCGTTTGTGAAAGACGTGTCCGAGCTTGTGGCCGTCACGCACTACCGGCCAGCCACGGCCGACTACCCGCGGATCTCCGCGGCCGTCCAGGAGGCCACGGAAGCCGTGATTACCGGGGCGAAATCCCCGGAGCAGGCGGCCGCCGACTATGACGCGGCGGTGAAGGGCATCGTGGGTGAGGCCAAGACCGTCGCCCAGTAGCCTGTGG
Source organism: Pseudarthrobacter sp. MDT1-22 (assembly GCF_054511035.1). Lineage (NCBI taxonomy): Bacteria > Bacillati > Actinomycetota > Actinomycetes > Micrococcales > Micrococcaceae > Pseudarthrobacter > Pseudarthrobacter sp. MDT1-22. Next base: position 74,754 of record NZ_JBTNDK010000007.1, read on the forward strand.
CGGTTTCCCTCAGGAGTGACCGGTCCGGCAACCGGCGGCGTCGCCCCGGACTCCGGCGTCAGGCACGGCTGCTCCCCGTACTCCCGGCAGTGGTTCTCCTGCTGGTGTTTTTGGCCGGTCCCGTGCTGTGGGCCTTCCACGCGTCATTCACCAATGCAGCCCTGACCGGCCGCAATGCCCGCAGTCCCGGTTGGATCGGGTTCGACAACTACGCCAGGCTCCTGTCGGACCCCATGCTGCCGCTCTCGCTGGGCCTGACCGTCCTGTTCGTGGGCGGCTCTGCTATCCTGGGCCAGAACCTGCTGGGGCTCACCCTCGCGGTGCTGATGCGGCGGGCCCGCCGGACGGTGGCCGCCGTCGTCGGTACTGCGGTGGTGGCTGCGTGGGTGCTGCCCGAGATCGTGGCCGCCTTCGCCGCCTACGCGTATTTCAGTCGCGACGGGACCCTGAACCAGCTGCTGGGCGGGCTGGGGCTAGGGCAGACCGACTGGCTGTATTCGTTCCCGATGGTCGCCATTCTGCTTGCCAACATCTGGCGTGGCACGGCGTTCTCCATGCTCGTCTACCGCGCCGCGCTCAATGACATCCCCGGTGAGGTCACGGAGGCCGCGCTGATGGACGGTGCCGGGGGCTGGCAGCGACTGGCCTTCATCACCATCCCCATGATCCGCGGCAGCATCGCCACCAACCTCATGCTCATCACTCTGCAGACGCTGGCGGTGTTCACCCTCATCTGGGTGATGACAGCGGGCGGTCCTGCCAACGCCAGCACCACGCTGCCGGTGCTGGCGTACCTGGAGGCCTTCAAGTTCGGCGACATCGGCTACGGCACGGCGGTGGCCTCGGTGCTGATCCTCATTGGCGTGGTGTTCGGTGCCGCCTACGTCCGGCTCCTGCGGGAGACCAAACCATGACGACGACGGCGGGGACCTCCGCACGGGGGCAGCTCCGGTCCGGGACTGGCGCAGTTTCCCGCGCCCAGCAGCGTGCCCGGATGCCGGCGGACGTTTCCCTCATCCTGATCGGTGCCTGCTTTGTCCTGCCGCTGCTCTGGCTGGTGTTTGCGTCCCTTGATGCCTCCGCCGGGCATGAGACAAGGCTCCCCGGTAGGGTCTCCCTGGAAAACTTTGCCGCCATCATGACACCGGGGCTGCTGTTCCAGCCGCTTTGGAACAGCATGGTGCTGTCCGCCGGCACGGCCGCCGTGAACCTCGTGGCAGCCGTCCTGGCTGCCTACCCGCTGTCCCGATACCAGTCCAGGTTCAACAAGCCGTTTATGTACACCATCCTGTTTGGAACCTGCCTTCCCATCACGGCCATCATGGTGCCGGTGTACGGGTTGTTTGTGCAGCTTCAACTGCTGGATTCGATGCCCGCCACGATCTTTTTTATGGCCACCACCACGTTGCCCATGGCCGTCTGGATGACCAAGAACTTCATGGACGCGGTTCCGGTGTCGCTGGAGGAAGCAGCCTGGGTGGACGGTGCGTCAGGTTTGACGGCGCTGCGGACCATCCTCCTGCCCCTGATGCGGCAGGGACTGGGTGTGGTGTTCATTTTTGTGTTCATCCAGGCCTGGGGGAACTTCTTCGTCCCGTTCGTGCTGCTCCTGTCCGAAGCCCGGCAGCCAGCGGCGGTGTCGATCTTCAGCTTCTTCGGACAGCACGGCGCAGTGGCGTACGGCCAGCTGGCCGCCTTTTCCATCCTGTATTCAGTCCCGGTGCTGGCTCTCTATGTCATCGTGGCCAGGGGCGCGGGGAGTTCCTTCGCGCTCTCGGGTGCGGTCAAGGGCTAGTGCTGCGCGGCTTGCGAAGCCGGCCGGAACCTCAGTCGATGTCCTCCACCACCACGCCGAAGGGGATGCTGTCATCGAGGTGGGCCTGGTGGCCGGTGGGACCCGCGTTGTAGGTAACCCGGACACCATGGGATTTGTCGGCAGCGGACTGCTGCAGAACAGGCTTGACGGCAAGGATGAACCGCTCGCTCTTGTCGGCGAGAAACTCTTTGTAACTGGCTGGAAGCTCACTCATGGCAAAAGAATAGACCTGCAGAGCCGCGATGGGGAGGGGTCTCCATTGCGGCCGCACCGGGAGGTGTCTTGGATAGGATGGCGGACGGAGTGCAGCCGCACGGCAGCACACCCGGGCTAACATCCGTAGACCACCAGCCATCAGGGGGAAATCCATTGCTTCAAACCAGTGCGCCCGCACGAATCGAACCGGCGGAACTGGCCCGTGCACAGCAGGTAGTGGCGAACATTTCCCGCAGCTTCGATGCCAAAGTGGTGGGCCAGGCACGGCTGCGTGAATCCCTGCTGGTGGGCCTGATGACCGGTGGGCACATCCTGCTGGAAAGCGTTCCGGGCCTGGCGAAGACCACCGCCGCCCAGACCGTGGCCGAAGCAGTCAGCGCAGAGTTCCGCCGGATACAGTGCACGCCGGACCTGCTCCCCAGCGACATCGTGGGCACGCAGATCTACGACGCCGCCAAGGGCACCTTCATCACGCAGCTGGGGCCGGTGCACGCCAACATCGTCCTGCTTGATGAGATCAACCGCTCCAGCGCCAAGACCCAAAGCGCCATGCTGGAGGCCATGCAGGAGCGGCAGACCTCCATCGGGGGAGAGGAGTACCGGCTGCCGTCCCCGTTTATGGTGCTGGCCACGCAGAACCCCATCGAGCAGGAAGGCACGTACCAGCTGCCGGAGGCGCAGATGGACCGCTTTATGCTCAAGGACGTGCTGGACTACCCCACGCCGGCCGAGGAAACGGAAATCATCCGCCGGATCGACGCCGGGGTCTTCAGCGCCGAGCAGAAGCCGGCGGCCGCCGCCTCACTGGACGCCGTCATCGGCGTCCAGGCTCTCGTGAAGCGGATCTATATCGACCCGGCCGTCATCAACTACATCGTGGGCCTGGTGTTCGTCACCCGGAACGCCGGGCAGTACATCGACCAGCGGCTCGCCGGCTTCATCGAGTTCGGCGCCAGCCCGCGCGCCAGCATTGCCTTCAGCCAGGCCGCCCGGGCAGTGGCACTTCTCAACGGCCGGGACCACGTGATCCCGGAGGACGTGAAGTCCCTCGCCCACCGTGTGCTCCGGCACCGCCTCATCCTGGGGTTCGACGCCGTCGCCGAGCAGGTGCCGGTGGAGACGATCATCGACGCGGTCGTGGCCTCTGTCCAGACTCCCTGAGCCAGCAGTGACCAGTCTCCTGCAGCGCGGACCGTCCTGCTGATTGCCGATACAGGCCGAGGCATGGCCGCAGAGTCCCGCGACGGCGAAACCAAAAAGGACATCGCCGTGATGGCATTCGGCGTGGTGGGCTACCTGGCGCACCGGCATGGCGACGTAGTGGGCCTGGTCTGCGGCGACCGCAACGGGACACGCTCCATCCCGGCCAAAGCCGGTGAGCCGCATCTGGAACGGCTCCTGCGCGAGGTTGACTCATCCACCTCCCTGGACTCTGGCCCCAGCAGGATCGAGGACCAGCTGGAGTACGTGGCCCGCAACGTCAAGGGCCGGTTCCTGCTGTTTGTGGTGTCCGACGAACATGCCGCCGGCCCCGACACGGAACAGCTGCTCCGCCGCCTCCGTGCCCAGCATGAGGTCCTCTGGCTCACCATCCGGGACGCTGACTTGGCCGGGGAAGGAAACACCGGCCAGGACGCCTTCAGCGTGGCAGACTCGTCGATGCTGCCAGCACACCTGGCAGCCTCCCCGGCAGTCGCGGCGGCCTATGCCAAGGCAACAGGGGAACGGGACGCCGCCCGGCAGGCCATGCTCCGCCGCGCCGGCATTACCCAAGGCCACGTGACCGGCAGCAGTGCGGTCATGACGGAACTCTTCGCCCTCCTGGAAAGGCACCGGCGTGCAGGCTGACCCGGGCATCTACGGACCCCTCCAGTACAGCCAGGCGTGGCTGTGGACAGGGCTCGCCCTACTGGCAGCGGTCCTGGGCTGGTACGCGTTCGTTTTCCTGAGCACGCGCGAACCGAAGGTGCCGGAGCAGGCGCCCCGGTTCGCGCCGCCGTCGGACCTTGCGGGCCTCAAGGAGGCCTACCTGCAAAGGATCGACGCCGTCACGGCAGACGCCGCCGCCGGGCTGCTGACCGCACGGGAGGCGCACCAGGAACTTAGCCTGCTGGTCCGCCGGTTCGCCCGCGACGTCACCGGCATTGACGCCCCCAGGATGACCCTTGCGGAGCTGCACGGGCACCCGCTGCCCCCAGTGGCCGAGGTTGTCCGCAAGATCTACCCGGGCGAGTTCGGCCTGGAACCGCTGCCGCCGGTCACGCAATCGGCCGCGACTGCCCGCCAGGCGGTGCGGCAATGGAACTGATGTTCTGGTGGCTGATCCCTCCGGCGCTGGTCATCGCGGCCCTGGCAGGATGGCGCGCCTACCGCCCGGACCGCCACGCAAACGCTCGACGGCGGCCGGTGGCCAATGCGGACCGCCTCACCGCGCTGCCCGAATACCAGGCGGCCCTCCGCCGGCACCGCCGATGGCTGGCCGTAGCCGCTCTCGCAGCCACAACCTTGCTGGTCTCCGCGGTGGCCGCGGCGGCGCGTCCGGTGGAACTGACCACCATCCAGCCGGAGCAACGCAACCGGGACATCATGCTGTGCCTGGACACGTCGGGCTCCATGAGCAGCGCCGACGCGGCCGTGGTGCAGGTGTTTGCCGAACTGGCGAAGGAGTTCGACGGCGAACGGATCGGCCTCACCGTCTTCGACAGCAGCGCCGTCCAGGTCTTCCCCCTCACCGACGACTATGGGTATGTCCAGGAACAACTCCAGCTGGCCCAAAACGCGTTCGAGGGAAGCCCCGGCAGCGCGGGGTTCCTGGACGGCACCTGGAACGGCCGCGGATCGTCACTGATCGGCGACGGCCTGGCATCCTGCGTCAACGGGTTCCCGTACACCGGCGCCGCGGATGCCCGCAGAGCGGAGACCGGCACCCCTGAAGCCGGTCAGCGGCGCTCGCGGTCCATCGTCCTGGCAACGGACAACTACCTGTCCGGCGATCCCATCTTCACCCTGGAACAGGCGGCCGCCCTGGCCAAGGAGCGCGATGTGCGTGTTTACGCCCTGAACCCCGGCGACTTTGACTACGGACCCGGCCCCGGCCAGCCCGGAGCCAGGTTGCGCACAGCGGCCGAAGCCAGCGGTGGGGCGTACCACCAACTGGACAGCCCGGAGGCTGTGGCGGACCTCGTCCATTCCGCGCAGGAAACCGAAGCCACGGCCATGAAGGGAGCACCCCGGGCCGTGGTCTCGGACCGGCCTGAGCTGCCGCTCACGCTGGCACTCCTGTCCGGCCTGGTACTGGCGGGCGCGTCGTGGAGGCTCCGGCCATGACACTGCAACCGATCCTTCCCTGGTGGGTTATGGTCCCGCTCATCGCCGCGACCGTGCTGTTTCTGGTCTGGCGTCTCGTCCAAGCGTCGCGGGTGCAGTCTGCCGGTACACGCCGCGACTGGCTGTTCAGGAGCGCCCTGGTGCTGCTGCTCCTGGCCGCGGCGCTCCGGCCGGGTGTTCCCGGCGGAAGCTCCCAGGCCGCGGCGGCGGATGTCAACGTTTTCTTTGTGGTGGACACCAGCAGCAGCATCGCTGCCGAAGACTACGGCGACGGCTCGCCCCGGCTGGACGGGGTGCGGCAGGACATCATGGCCATCGCGGGTGAACTGGCCGGGCCCCGCTTTTCGCTCCTGACGTTCGACAGCAACGCCATTGTCCGGATGCCCCTCACCACCGACGCCACCGCCCTGGACGCCAGCGTGTCCGTCCTGCATCCGCAGGTCACGGCATTTTCGAAGGGCAGCAGCGTCACCGCTGCCGGAACCTTGCTGGCGGAGCGGCTGCGCGCCGCGCGGGACAGCCATCCCGAACGGGCGTGCCTGGTCTACTACCTGGGCGACGGGGAACAGACCAGCGCCAAGGCGCCGGCGGCGATCAGGCTCGCCGGCGGCCTGGTGGACGGCGGCGCGGTGCTCGGCTACGGCACGGCGGACGGCGGCCGGATGAAGGAAAACACGGGTCAGGGTTCGGGGCAGGACGCCGGCGCAGGCTACATCCAGGACCGGTCGTCCGGAACCGGCAAGGAGGCTCTATCGGTCATCGACGAAGGCCGCCTGCAAGGGATTGCCGGTCAGCTGGGGGTGCCCTATGTCCACCGTTCGGCCGGTGACCCGGTGGCGCCGATGATGCAGGCCGCTGATCCCGGGGACTTCCAATGGGCACCGGCGGATGGCGGCGTTGCCGGCCGGACCGAGCTGTACTGGCTCCTCGCCGCTGGAGTGTTCCTGCTGGCTCTCCGCGAAACTTTCCTGGTGCTGCGCCAATGGCGGCAGCTCCGGCCCGGAGCGGGAGTTCGAACATGATGCGGCCAACGCCAACGCCAACGCCAACGCCAACGCCAACGCCAACGCCAACGCCCACGCCGGCACCCCCGGAACCGGCACCCCAGGAACCGGCACCGCAGAAACAGGCACCGCCAGTGACCTCGCGGGACCGGCGGGAGCGACGCCGTCGGCTGTTGTGGTGGTCTGCGCTGCCCGCACTCCTGGTCCTGTGCCTGGCCGCGAAGATGCTCAGCGTGGGCATCCTCGCCGACACTGCTGCCCGGTCCTTCGCGGCCGGGGACTCCGGCAGCGTGGCGGATGCTGCGGGCGGACTGAGGACCGCCAATTTCATCGAGCCGCACAAGGCGCCGTTCGCCGAGGGTGACGGCCTGTTCCTCGCCGGGGACTTCGCTGGTGCCCGCCAACGTTTCGAGGAAGCACTGTCCCTGGCGGGCCCGGCCGACGAGTGCGTCGTCCGGGTCAACCTGGCCCTCACCATCGAACGCCTCGGTGACGCCGAGGCCAAAACAGAAGATCCGACGGCGGCGGCCCGGCTGTTCGCCGAAGGCGTTGCGGTGGTGGAGGCTGCTCCGGAGGGCTGCTTTGCCTCCGGCGCGGATGCCGGCGCTGATGCCAGCGCCGAATCCGGCGCGGGGGAGCAACTGAAACAGGCGGCGGAGCGGCTGCAGCAAAAGGCCGATGCAGCGGCTGCGGACAACACCACCCCGCAACCGCCGGAAGCGCCTGGGCAGGACGCGCTTCCGGCGGATCCGGGCCAGCAGAGCCAGCTTGAGCAGCTCAGGGACAGGGCCAGGGAAGCCCAAAGCGAGCGGAATTCCGGGCAGGAGCGGGACGAGTACCTCCGGGACGATGGCTTCGGGCCGGGTGTTGACCGGCCCTGGTAACAGGCCAAGGCAGCGGCGGGTCTGCAGTATGCCCCGATGAATCCGTTGACCAATATGGCGAACAAAATTCTGCACCAATGCGAAACACGCCGTAAAGCTGCGTCTTAATTCGGCAGTGGACTTGAAGGGTGCCCCGCGGGCTCCTAGAGTTCTATACAAGTTACCGAGGTAACGTGTCAGCGATCCTCCGATTGTGGAGGGTGTGGGTGCCCCCATGTGGGCCTGACATTTGCTCACGGACAACTTCATTACAGGCGTAACAGTCGCGGCTGCGTCCCTGTGGAGTTTTTCGTGTTCCCAAACTCAAATTCATTCCCGGCTTCACCGTCACATTTGCTGACCGGTAGCCGGCAATGGCCCAAAGCCAAGGACGCAAATGTCACCGCCAAGCCTTATTGAAACGCATCCGAACCTCACCGAGACTGCCCCCGTGGCGCTCTCGTACGAGCTCTTCCCGCCCCGCTCGCCGGCCGCGGCCGAGTCGCTCTGGACCACCATCCGGGAACTGGAAACCACCGAGCCGGACTATGTCTCCGTCACCTACGGTGCCAGTGGCTCGAACCGGGACACCGCCGTCGAACTCATCAACAGGCTCCTCCTGGAAACCACGCTCCGGCCCCTCGCCCACCTCACCTGCGTGGGCAACACGCCGGAGGAACTTGCGGAGATCATCGGCGACCTCCTGGACACCGGGGTCCGGGGCATCCTGGCCCTCCGGGGCGACCAGCCCAAGGACGGTGCACCGCTCGCCGCAGGGTCACTGCGGTATGCGCAGGACCTGATCGAACTTATCCGGCGGGTTGAACAGCGGCGGTCGGCCCTGCTGTGTGCAGGCAAGATCGCCGTGGGCGTCGCCGCGTACCCCACCCGGCACCCGGAATCACCCAGTGAAGCCCACGACGTCGAGGTGCTGCTCGCCAAGCAGCGTTCCGGCGCCGACTTTGCCATCACGCAGGTCTTCTTCCATACCGAGCAGTACGCGAACCTCATCAGCCGCGCACGCCGGGCCGGGGTCACCATCCCCATCATCCCGGGCGTTATGCCGCTCACCAGCCTGCGCCGGGTCACACGGCTCGGCGAACTGACCGGCGTTGAACCGGCACCGGAACTCCTGGCCCGCCTGGCCGCGGCGGACAGCGACAGCGAACGACTCCGGATCGGTGTCCGGGCCACGGTGGACCTGGCCAACGCGGCCCTCGAGGCCGGAGCGCCGGGCATCCACATCTACACCTTCAACGAACACCAGAGCGCGCTGGAGGTGCTGGACAAACTGGCACTTCCGCGCCAGTCCCGTTCAGTTGCCCGCCGCAGCGCCACCCTCCGGCGCCAGCTCGCCAGCTGACCTTCCAACATCCGCCAGACCATTCACAGTTTCCACTAACACTCAAGGAATCTCCCATGACTGAACAGAACACCCCCGCCACTCCGTTCCCGGCCGCGTCACTCCTCGGCTACCCGCGCATCGGCCGCCGCCGCGAGCTCAAAAAGGCCATCGAAGCCTACTGGGCCGGCAAGATCGACGCTGCTGCCCTGGACGCCGCCGCCAAGGGCATCCAGCTGACCATCGCCAAGCGCCTGCAGGAACTGGGCCTCACCGAAGCCGCCGCTGTTCCGGGCACGTTCTCCTACTACGACCAGGTCCTGGACGCCACCGCCCACCTCGGCGCTGTCCCGGCCCGCTTCGGCAAGCTCCTCAACGCCGAAGGCCAGCTCGACATCGACGGCTACTTCACCCTGGCCCGTGGCACCAAGGACCAGCAGCCACTGGAAATGACCAAGTGGTTCGACACGAACTACCACTACCTCGTTCCGGAGATCGGCCCGGAGACCGAGTTCACCCTCGCCTCCAACCGCATCGTTGATGAATTCGAGTTCGCCCTGGCCAACGGCATCGAGACCCGCCCGTACATCGTTGGCCCGGTCACTTACCTGCTGCTCTCCAAGGCTTCAGATGAGGCCCCCGCAGGCTTCGCTCCGCTGTCCCGCCTCGAAGACGTCCTGCCGGTTTACGTACAGCTGCTCGAGAAGCTCGCCGCCGCAGGCGCCAGCTGGATCCAGCTTGACGAGCCCGCACTGGTTGTTGATCAGGACACCCCGGCCGCCGAAATCGAAGCAGCCGTTGCCCGCGCCTACGAAGTCCTCTCCGGTGCAGCCAAGCGCCCGCAGATCCTCGTCTCCACCCCGTACGGCGCCCTCGATGGCCAGCTGGGCACGCTTGCCGCCACCAACATCGACGCCCTGCACATCGACGCCTTCAAGGGTGCGGTCCCCTCCGCAGCGGCCCTGGCCGGCCTTGGCAACAAGACCCTGGTTGCCGGCGTCGTTGACGGCCACAACATCTGGCGCAACGACCTCGCCGTCGCCGCCGCCAAGCTGGACGAACTGAAGGCTGCCGCCGGCCGGATCGCCGTCAGCACCTCTACCTCCACCCAGCACGTGCCGCACGACGTCACTGAAGAAGGCCAGCTCTCCGACGAGCTGCGCAGCTGGCTCGCGTTCGCCGACCAGAAGGCCGTAGAGGTCAAGACCCTCGCGTCCTACCTGGCCGATCCGGCCTCCGCCAAGGCAGCCATCGACGAGGCATCGGCCGTCATCGCCGCCCGCGCCACTGCCGAGGGCGTGCGCCGCGACGACGTCCGTGCCCGCATCGGGGCTCTGACCCCGGCGGACTTCAGCCGCTCCGCCTACGCAGTCCGCGAAGCCGCCCAGGAAGAGGCCCTGCACCTGCCGCCGTTGCCCACCACCACCATCGGTTCCTTCCCGCAGACGTCCGAAATCCGCTCGGCGCGTGCCCGCAACAACAAGGGCGACCTCACCAACGAGCAGTACGAGCAGCTCATGAAGGACGAGATCAAGCGCGTCGTCGAGCTGCAGGAAGAGCTCGGCTACGACGTCCTGGTGCACGGCGAGCCCGAGCGCAACGACATGGTCCAGTACTTCGCCGAGAACCTCGAAGGCTTCGACGTCACGGTCCACGGCTGGGTCCAGTCCTACGGCTCCCGCTGCACCCGCCCGTCCATCCTCTGGGGCGACGTCACCCGCAGCGCCCCCATCACGGTGGCCTGGGCCGAGTACGCCCAGTCGCTGACCAGCAAGCCCATGAAGGGCATGCTCACCGGTCCGGTCACCATCCTGGCCTGGTCCTTCGTCCGCGACGACCAGCCCCTGGGCGAGACCGCCAACCAGGTTGGCCTGGCCCTCCGCGACGAAATCGCGGACCTCGAGGCTGCCGGCATCAAGGTCATCCAGGTGGACGAGCCCGCACTGCGCGAACTCCTGCCGCTGCGCAAGGCCGACCACGCCGCTTACCTGTTGTGGTCAGTGGATTCCTTCCGACTGGCCACCGCCGGTGCGGCCGACGCCACGCAGATCCACACCCACCTCTGCTACTCGGAATTCGGCGTGATCATCGACGCCATTGACGGCCTCGACGCCGACGTCACCTCCATCGAAGCAGCACGGTCCCGCATGGAGGTTGTCCACGACCTCGAGTCCCACGGCTTCGGCCGCGGCGTTGGTCCGGGCGTCTACGACATCCACTCGCCGCGTGTTCCGGGCGAAGCGGAGGTCACTGAACTCCTGGCCACCGCCGTCAAGCACGTCCCGTCACGCCAGCTCTGGGTCAACCCGGACTGCGGCCTGAAGACCCGCGGCTACGCCGAGACCGAAGAGTCCCTGCGCAACTTGGTCAAGGCCACCAAGACGGTCCGCGCCGGCCTGCTGGAGTCCGCGAAGTAACAACACCCGGTGGTTGAGCTTGTCGAAACCTGGACAAGCTCAACCACCGGATAGCGAACGGGCGGCCGGTCACCGAAAGGTGACCGGCCGCCGTCGTGCGTTAAGGGTTCAGGACTCCCAGAGGATTTCGTCGTCCACCACGCCGTCTTCGTCGGCGGCTACCACCAGGACCTCGTCCGTGAAGTGTGAGCCCAGGGTGAAGTCCATCACGAAGTAGCGTTCAGGCTGTCCGGGGAAGATGCCCACGTGGCCGAGTTTGAGGGCTTTGAGGAAGACGTCGTTGGTGAGCTGGCTGCGTTCCTCCACGCCGAAGACTTTCTGCAGGTGCTCGTCCTTGAGGGCGCTGCAGTGGAAGTGGAGGTATTCCTGGGGGCTGGTGCCTTCCTGCTCCAGCTCGTCGGCGATCATCTGCCGCACCTCATCCACCAGTTCGGGGAGGAACCGCAGCCGGTAGTCCACCTTGTGCATGGCCGCTTCGTCAAAGTGGTCGTGTGCGTTGATGTTCAGGTCAAGTTCCAGTACCTGGCCACCCAGCTCATGTTTGGCGGCGATGTTGTGATCCCTGCCGTGGTTGAGCTCGATTTCTCCAAAGTGCTGGCTCGCTACCCTGTTCATACCTTCAACATAGCCCCCAAGTGCTGCGCTTTCCAGCATTCCGGGCTAATTGCCTGAGGACCCCGCAGCGGCCATCGTCTCGGCGAGCAGGTCCACAAACAGCTGCACCCGGGCGGTCTTCTTCTCGTTGATGAGCAGGGCAAACACGTTCCGGGCCAGCCGGATCTCGGGAACGTCCAGCACTACAACGCCGGCCGGCCGGTTCCGCAATGCGAGCTCGGGCACCAGCGCCGCGCCCAGTCCGGCGGCCGCCATTTCGAGGCTGGCATGGAAGTCGTCGCTGTGGGCCACCACGCGCGGATGCAGGTTGCAGCTGGCAAAGAGACGCTCAATCACTACGGCATCGGGGCTCCCGGGGTGGTGCATGATCCAGGGCAGCTCGGACAAATGGTCCGCCGCCACCTTGGCGTCCGTGCGGAAACCCCAGCCCGCGGGGAGCACTACGCGGAAGTTGTCATCGCCGATCCACTGCCGGTTAATAGTGTGCGGCCAGGCGAGCCCGGACTGGCCCACCTGGAAAACGAGCGCCACATCCAGCTCTCCGCCGGTGCGCAGTCCCTGGATGGTCTGGGCCGGTTCGGCCACCGTTACTTTGAGGTCGATGGCCAGGTCCTTCCACGCCGGATTCTTCAGGATGCGCGGGAGGACATAGGTAGCCAGGCTGGGGAAGATTCCCAGCCGGAGCTCCTGGCTGGTGCTGCTGTGTGTCTTGGAGGCTGCCGCCATCAGCGCTTCGATGTCCGTCAGCACCTTCGCGGCGTGCCGGGTCATCACTTCCGCCGCTTCCGTGGGGACCACGCTGCGGGCCGAACGCTGGAACAGGACCACGCCCGTTTCGCGTTCCAGGGCGGACATCTGTTGCGAGACCGCCGACGCCGTGTAGCCCAGGCGTGCCGCTGCGGCCGCGAACGAGCCCAGCCGGGTAACTTCCAGGAGGGTCTTCAGATGTACGGGATTTACCAACGCTGTCCTTCGGTCAGGGCCGCCTTGGCACTGCGGTGTGCCGGGGATGGAACGCCCGCTTCATTCTGGCACAAAGATTTACCGCAACTCAGTCATCCACCGGCCCCACGGCGTCGAACTGCCCCTAGAGAGTTTGCACCGAGCAAGCGCACATGCAGTCCGAGCAGGGGAGCAAAACAGTGTCTTTGGCAGGGAACTCGACCTTCAAGCCGCACGGACGGCGCATCGCCGTCGTGGGCAGCGGAGTGGCCGGCCTGACGGCCGCGTATGTCCTGAACCGGCAAGACAACGTCACCCTTTTCGAGGCGGACAGCAGGCTGGGCGGCCACGCCCACACCCACAATGTCGCGCAGCCGGATGGATCCGTCCTCGGCATCGACACCGGCTTCATCGTCCACAACGAGCGGACCTATCCCACCCTGCTGCGGCTGTTCGCCGAGCTGGGCGTGGAGACGCAGGACTCCGAAATGAGTATGTCCGTCCGCTGTGACGGCTGCGGCCTGGAATACGCCGGGGCCCGTGGGGGCGGTCGCGGCATCATCGCCCGCCCGTCCAGCCTGCTGCGCGGACGCTACCTGCTGATGCTGCTGGAGCTCATGCGCTTCTACCGCAGGGCCCGCACTCTGATTGAGTCGGCTCCCGCGTCCGACGCCGGCCCTGGTGCGGGCGGCGCGGAGCTGACCCTCGGTGACTTCCTGGCAAAGGAACGCTTCAGCAAGTACTTCATCTCCCATTTCATGACGCCGGTGGTCAGCGCGGTGTGGTCGTGCGATCCCACCACGGCACTGTCCTATCCGGCGCGCTACCTCTTCACGTTTTTGGGCCACCACGGCATGCTGGGCGTCAAGGGTTCGCCGCAGTGGCGGACGGTCACCGGCGGTTCGGGGCAGTACGTGGCGAAGTTGGCCGCCACGCTCCCGGACATCAGGCTTAGCAGCCCGGTCACCGCTATCCGGCGCCACGCCCTCGGCGTGGAAGTGGACACCGACCACGGAGTCGAGGATTTCGAGGCCGTGGTCATCGCCACGCACCCGGCCCAGGCCCTGGGCTTCCTCGCGGACGCCACGCCGGCCGAAAGGGAAGCCCTGGGGCAGATGCCGTACTCGGTCAACCACACGGTTTTCCACCGGGACCCGGCCGTTTTGCCCTCCGCGGACAATGCCAGGGCGTCCTGGAACTACCGGCTCCCGGGCTGCGAAGCCCGCCCGGACAAGGTGCTGGTCAGCTACGACCTCACCCGTCTGCAGCGCCTGGAGCCGGCCGATGGCCAGCCGTACTTGGTGAGCCTGGGGGAGTCCGAGCTCATCGCCGAGGACCGGGTCCTTGAACGCATGGTCTACGAACACCCCCAGTACACCCCCGAATCATTGCGGGCACAGCAGCGCATTGCGGCCCTGAGTGATGACCGCATTGCCTACGCCGGCGCCTACCTGGGCTGGGGGTTCCATGAGGACGGCGCCCTGGCCGGTGTCCGTGCCGCCGCGAGCCTGGGACGCACCTGGGACACTTCCGGGATCCAGGCACCCGAGCCCGAACTGCTCCCAGCCTCGGAGGGCGCATGAGCTCAACCGCAGCCATCTACCGCACGTCCATTTCCCACGTGCGCCAGACGCCGCTGAAGAATGCGTTCACCTACCGGAGCTACAGCTGGTTTGTGGACGTGGACCGGATCCCCGTCCTGCCCCGGCTCATGCGGCCGCTGGCTGTCTTCCGGGCCGCCGACCACCTCGGCGATCCCGAGGACACCATCCGCAGCAACGTGGAACGGTTCCTGCTGACCCGGGGGATAGAGCCCGACGGCGGGGCCATCCGGATGCTGACCAGCGCCCGGGTTTTCGGCCACGTCTTCAACCCGCTCACCATCTTCTGGTGCTACCGGATGTCCGGGGAGCTGCAGTGCGTCATCGCCGAGGTCCACAACACCTACGGCGAACGCCACTGCTACCTCCTGGAAACGGATCTTTCCGGCCGGGCCAGCGTGCCCAAGGCCTTCTACGTTTCACCGTTCAATGACGTTGACGGGCAGTACCGGATGAAGCTGCCCGCCCCGGAGCAACGGCTGTCCGTCTCCATCGTCCTGGAGCGGGAAGGTCAACGGCCGTTCGCCGCAACCATGGACGGGGACCGGCACCCGGCCACCGTCAGGAACATCCTGGCAGCGGCCATTGCCGTCCCGGCCGCGCCGCTGCTGGTATCGGCGCTGATCCGGATCCAGGGCATCAAACTCTGGGCTCGACGCCTGCCAGTCATCAAAAAACCACATCACCCCTCACAGGAGGCAGTCCAATGACAATGACCGATGAGAACGGAACAGCCGCGACTGCGGAGGTCTCCGCCGCGAAGTCAGCCGCACGGCACCCGGTGACGGAACGGACCGCTGCCGGGGTACCGGCGTCGCCGGCCACCATCGATCCGGAAGTGTGGCCCGGTGTTGCCCACGCGCCGTCGGGCACTAAAGCGCTGGTGGCGGGCAAGGCCGCCGGCCTGCTGTTCAAGGCGGCGGTGCGCCGGCTGCCCCTGCGCGTTGCCTACCCGGACGGTTCAGTGCTGGGCACCGGCGGCCTGGACGCGCCGGTGATGACCATGCTCAGGCCGGCAGCGTTCGAAGTGCGGATCGGGGACAACGGCCTGATCGGGCTGGGCGAGTCGTTTATGGCGGGGGACTGGGAAGCATCAGACCTCACCGGGGTGCTGGAGGTCTTCGCCGCGTCCGTGGACACGCTGATTCCCGCTCCGCTGCAGAAGCTGCGGACCCTGTACTTGCCCCGGACGCCGCGGCAGGAACGCAATGAAGAGCACAACACGCGCAGCAACATCTCGCGGCACTACGACCTCTCCAACGAGCTCTTCTCCAACTTCCTGGACACCACCATGAGCTACTCCTCGGCGCTTTTCCCGCTGAGCGACGGTGCGCTGGATGCGGTCCCGTGGGACGCGTTGGCGGAGGCCCAGCAGACCAAGATCGACAGGCTGCTGGACAAGGCCGGCGTCGGATCAGGCACGCGGCTGCTGGAGATCGGCACCGGCTGGGGTGAACTGGCCCTCCGGGCAGCAGCCCGTGGTGCCACCGTTTACAGCGTGACGCTGTCCAGTGAGCAGCGGGCGCTGGCGCAGGAAAGGATTGCGGCTGCCGGTTACGCAGACCAGGTGACGGTTGCGCTGCAGGATTACCGGGCCGTGGAGGGCGAGTTCGACGCCGTGGTGTCGGTGGAGATGATCGAGGCGGTTGGTTATGAGTACTGGCCCATCTACTTCCAGACCATTGACCGCGTGCTGGCCCCGGGCGGGAAGGTGGCCATCCAGGCCATCACCATGCCGCACGGCCGCATGCTGGCTACGCGCAACGCGTACACCTGGGTGCACAAGTACATTTTCCCCGGTGGCTTCCTTCCCTCAGTGCGGGCCATCGAAAGCGTGACCCAGCAGCACACCACACTCCGCGTGCGGGAACGGATGGGCCTGGGCGATCACTACGCCGCGACCCTGCGCCTCTGGGAGGGGCGGTTCATGGCCCGCTCACTGGAGGTGGGCGGGCTGGGGTTCGACGCCGTTTTCCAGCGGATGTGGCTGTTCTACCTGTGCTATTCACGGGCGGGTTTCCAGTCCGGCTACCTGGACGTGCAGCAGATTGTCCTGGACCGCAGGGAGGCTCAGCTTTAATTTTCAGGTGGTCACACGCACGGTCACACGCCGGCGCTGGAAACTCCAGTTATGGAAACTAATTGGAACACCACAGCAGAACTGAATACCTTCATCACCCTCACAGCCGACCGTATCGTGGCTGAGGGCACCCAGAGGGATCGCCGGACCCTGGAGATGATGGCATCCGCGGTCCAGCCGTTTGCGCCGGGCGCGGCGGCCGCGCTCAATGACTGGGACGGTTCGGAGGTAGCCCGGCTGCGGGCATTTGGCATCGTTCACGGTGTGTTGGTGCGTGAGTTGGGTGCGCCCGCCCAGGCTGAACTCCTGGCGCAGCTCAATCCGGCACCCGCTCTGGTGCTGGCTGCCTGAGCGTTGCTACATTGTGCTTGTGCTGCGCCTTCGGTTGATCGGCAGATTGGGTCTTGAACGCGACGGCCAGCCGATTCCCGGGCCCAGAGGCCACAAGAGCTGGGCCGTATTGGGGAGGCTGGTCCGGTCATCGGGGCCGGTTTCCCGCCAGGTTCTCGTGGATGAGCTGTTTTCTGACGCCGACGATCCCATGGGGGCACTGCGGTGGACGCTGGCTGAACTGCGTCGGAAAACGGGCCTGGCCGAAGCTTTCCGGGGCAACCCTGTCTCGCACGGGCTCGGTCCGGATACAGCTGTGGACGTGGCCGAACTCTCGCGGGGCGTGCTGGAAACGGAGATTCCCGAAGGGCACTTCCTGGAAGGGATCGACGTCAAGGGATCGCCAGGGTTTGAGTCCTGGCTCCTGGTGGAGCGCCAGAGGGTGGACAGTGAGGTGCTCAGCGCCCTGAGGCAGGCCGCTCTTCGGGCGCTTTCTGCCCGGCAGTCCGCCCGGGCCGTGGAACTTTCCCGGGCCATGGTGGCACGGGCGCCCTTCGAAGAAGGGCCGCACATCCTGCTGGTTAAGGCGCTGGCCTCATCCGGTGATGTGGACGCTGCCCTCCGGCAGGCCGACGCCAGCGAAGCAATGTTCGCCGCCGAGCTCGGAACAAGGCCCACCGCGGCCCTCCGCGCGGCCGCACGGCCCGCCGTCGCGGCGCCGGTACCCGGTGTTTCAGCCCGCGCGTCCGCCCAGTCCCTGTGCGAGGCCGGGCTTGCCGCCCTGTCAGCCGGCGCTGCCGACGCCGGGATCGAATGCCTGCGCGGAGCGTCCGCCGCAGCCGAGTTATCCGGCGACAAGGAACTGCTGAGCCGCTGCCTGACCGAGCTCGGCGCGGCGCTCGTCCACTCAATTCGAGGCTACGACGACGAAGGCTCTATCATTCTTGCCGCCGCCGTAGACCTGGCGTCTGCCGCCGGCGCGGAGCCGGTAGCGGCAAAGGCGCTGTCGGAGCTGGCCTATGTTGACATCATCGCCGGACGGCGGGCCAGTGCCGCCGGATACCTGGAAACTGCCCGCGGGCTGGCAACCGGGGATCCGTCCCTCGACGCTGCCATTGCCGGGTTTGAAGCCATGAACCTCAGCGACTGGGGCAAGCTTGAAGCAGGTGCCGACCAGTTCGCTGCCGCCGTCGAGCTGAGCCGGAGTGCCGGTGCCGTCAGGCGTGAAGCCTGGAACCTGGGACTGGGGGCACGAAGCCTGTTCCTCCTGGGCCGCGTGGACGAGGCCGGAGAATGGGCCCGGCAATCCTGCGAACTGGCCCGCCGCGAACGCTGGACGGCATTCCGGCCCTGGCCGGAAGCGTGGCTGGCCCATGCCCGTCTGTCCGATGGAGAACGGCCCGGGGTGGTCCGGGAGCAGGCGGAGGCAACCTTCGCGCTCGCACGCCAGCTGCAGGACCCCTGCTGGGAAGGCCTTGCTGCGAAGACCATCGGGCTCACGCATTTGCTGGAAGGCAACGCCGATACTGCACTGGAGTGGATGAAGAACGCGGGGATCCTCTGCAGCCGGGTCACTGATTCGTACGCCTGGGTACAGGTTGAGATCCTCCTGGCAGAGGCCAGCGCGGCGCTGGAGTCCGGGGACACGGTCCGTGCGGATGCCGTGGCGAGGCAGGCTGTGGCCGGAGCGGCCCGGGGAAGCATGGATGACCTGCTCGACCGCGCCATGGGCCTCTTGGCGTCGCTGCCCACGGTACGGAGCTAAGACTCCGGTTTGGCCTGTTCGAGCCACGCGCGACGCGCCGTCCCGCAGGCGACACGCCGGGCCGGAAAATGTGGCTAAGTACTCCACAGGGTGTGGATGACGTCCGCAAAAATGGCGGGATTCCGGACATTTTGAGGGCCTCTGCCTGTGGATTAAAAGTGCATTAAATGACATACTTGTAATACATCATCTTGGGGTTCCGAAGAGCCGTCTGCACTACATGTAGTATCGACGTACAGCTTGGGCGGGACAAAGACGAGCGAAGATTTCGATAAAGGGGACAGGGACCATGACCGTTACGGTTTACACCAAACCTGCGTGTGTACAGTGCAACGCAACCTACCGTGCGCTGGACAAAAAGGGCATCACTTACCAGAGCGTTGACATCTCCCAGGACGCCGAGGCCCTCGAGCGCCTGAAGGCGCTGGGCTACATGCAGGCACCTGTTGTAGTCACGGACCAGGACCACTGGTCAGGCTTCCGCCCGGACAAGATCGAGGAACTGGCGCTGTCTGCCGTTTCCTCCGTGGCCTAAGGCCCTGCACTTTTCGCCAGCCGGCAACTTTCAATACCCACACATGAGGTGACTCCCGTGTCAGCACTGGCAGTGGCCAGGGCCCAGGTGGACCCGTTGCAGCCTGTCACCACACAGAGCCAGCTCATCTACTTTTCCTCCACCTCCGAGAACACCAGCCGCTTTGTCGCGAAGCTCGGACGTGAGCTGGCACGGATCCCGCTCCATACAAAGGATGCACGCCTTCTCGCCACCCGGCCTTACGTGCTGGTGGTGCCGACGTACGGGGGCACCGGGGGAGAGGGCTCAGTGCCCAAGCAGGTGATCCGCTTTCTGAACAACCCGCGGAACAGGCAACTGATCCGTGGGGTTATCGGTGCAGGCAACACAAACTTCGGGGACAACTACTGCATGGCAGCGGACATCATTGCCGCCAAGTGCAACGTCCCCCGGCTTTACAGATTTGAACTTATGGGCACGCCAGAAGACGTCGCCCGCGTACACAATGGATTGGACACGTTTTGGACACGACTGTCGCAGACACAGAAGTAACCAGGGCCGAAGGCCAGGGCACCCGCGCAGGCGCCGCCGTCGAAAAGCCCGAGATGCCAGCCGCCTATAAGGGCCTGGGCTATCACGAGCTCAACGCCATGCTGAACCTGTACGGTCCGAACGGCGAGATCCAGTTCGAGGCCGACCGCGAGGCTGCACACCAGTACTTCCTGCAGCATGTGAACAACAACACCGTCTTTTTCCATGACCTGGAAGAGAAGCTCGACTACCTCGTGAAGAACCAGTACTACGAGCGCGAAACCCTCGACCAGTACACGATGAACTTCATCCGCGAGCTCTACAACCGCGCGTACAAAAAGAAGTTCCGCTTCGAGACCTTCCTGGGCGCGTTCAAGTTCTACACGTCCTACACGCTGAAGACGTTCGACGGCAATCGATTCCTGGAGCGCTACGAGGACCGCGTCTGCATGGTGGCCCTTCACCTGGCCCGTGGTGACGAGAAGCTCGCCCTGCAGATGGTGGACGAGATCATCGAAGGCCGCTTCCAGCCGGCCACGCCCACGTTCCTGAACGCCGGCAAGAAGCAGCGCGGCGAGCTGGTCTCCTGCTTCCTGCTCCGCATCGAAGACAACATGGAATCGATCGGCCGGTCCATCAACTCGGCGCTGCAGCTGTCCAAGCGCGGCGGCGGTGTGGCGTTCGCGCTGACCAACATCCGCGAAGTGGGCGCCCCGATCAAGCAGATCGAGAACCAGTCCTCCGGCGTCATCCCCGTGATGAAGCTCCTCGAGGACAGCTTCTCCTACGCCAACCAGCTCGGTGCCCGCCAGGGTGCCGGTGCGGTGTACCTGCACGCGCACCACCCGGACATCTACCGCTTCCTGGACACCAAGCGCGAGAACGCGGATGAGAAGATCCGCATCAAGACCCTCTCGCTGGGCGTTGTCATCCCGGACATCACGTTCGAGCTGGCCAAGAAGGACGAGGACATGTACCTGTTCTCCCCGTACGACGTGGAACGCGTCTACGGCATGCCGTTCTCCGACGTCTCGGTCACCGAGAAGTACTACGAGATGGTGGACGATTCCCGGATCAAGAAGACCAAGATCAAGGCGCGCGAGTTCTTCCAGACCCTCGCCGAGATCCAGTTCGAATCCGGCTACCCGTACATCATGTTCGAGGACACCGTGAACCGGGAAAACCCGATCGACGGCAAGATCATCATGTCCAACCTGTGCTCGGAGATCCTCCAGGTCTCGCAGCCCACCACGTACCATGACGATCTGTCCTACGATGAGACCGGCAAGGACATCTCCTGCAACCTGGGCTCGCTGAACATCGCCAAGGCCATGGACAGCCCGGACTTCGGACTGACCATCGAGACAGCCATCCGGTCCCTCTCGGCGGTCTCGGACATGTCCAACATCACCTCGGTGCCCTCGATCGCCCGCGGCAACGACCAGTCCCACGCCATCGGTCTGGGCCAGATGAACCTGCACGGCTACCTTGCCCGCGAGCGGGTCCACTACGGTTCCGAAGAGGGCCTGGACTTCACTAACATCTACTTCTACTCGGTGGTGTACCACGCGGTCCGCGCCTCCAACCTGCTGTCCATCCAGACCGGGCAGACGTTCGGCGGCTTCGAGAAGTCCAAGTACGCCTCGGGCGAGTTCTTCGACAAGTACACGGAGCAGGAGTGGGTGCCGCAGACCGAGAAGGTTGCGGAGCTGTTCAAGAACATCCACATCCCCACCCAGGATGACTGGCGCGAGCTGAAGGCCTCCGTTATGGAGCACGGCATCTACAACCAGAACCTGCAGGCCGTACCGCCGACGGGCTCGATCTCCTACATCAACAACTCCACCTCCTCGATCCACCCGGTGGCGTCCAAGATCGAGATCCGCAAGGAAGGCAAGCTGGGCCGCGTGTACTACCCGGCGCCGTACCTGACGAACGACAACCTGGAGTACTACCAGGACGCGTACGAGCTCGGCTACGAGAAGGTCATCGACACCTACGCCGCCGCCACGCAGCACGTGGACCAGGGCCTGTCCCTGACGCTGTTCTTCAAGGACACCGCCACCACACGCGACATCAACCGGGCCCAGATCTACGCCTGGAAGAAGGGCATCAAGACCATCTACTACATCCGTCTCCGCCAGCTCGCGCTGGAGGGGACCGAGGTGGACAATTGCGTCAGCTGCATGCTTTAATCTTCAATTAAATCTGGACAGTACGACGGCGGGCGCCCGCCCGCCGTCGTACGCTTAACTTCAAAGAACAACCCAACTTTTAGGGGATGACATGACCGAGAAGGTCAAGCTGCTTAGCCACGTCGAAGCGATCAACTGGAACCGCATCCAGGACGATAAGGACGTAGACGTCTGGAATCGCCTGGTCAACAACTTCTGGCTGCCCGAGAAGATCCCGCTCTCCAACGACGTCCAGTCGTGGGCCACGCTGACCCCGGACGAGCAGCAGCTCACCATGCGCGTGTTCACCGGTCTGACCCTGCTGGACACCATCCAGGGCACCGTCGGCGCCGTTTCGTTGATTCCGGACGCGATCACCCCGCACGAGGAAGCCGTCTACACGAACATTGCGTTCATGGAGTCCGTGCACGCCAAGAGCTACTCCTCGATCTTCTCCACGCTGGCCTCCACCAAGGAGATCGACGAGGCATTCCGCTGGTCCACGGAGAACGTGAACCTTCAGAAGAAGGCCCAGATCGTCATGGACTACTACCAGGGCGACGATCCGCTGAAGCGCAAGGTGGCCTCCACGCTGCTGGAGTCCTTCCTGTTCTACTCGGGCTTCTACCTGCCCATGTACTGGTCCTCACGGGCCAAGCTGACGAACACGGCCGACCTGATCCGCCTGATCATCCGCGACGAAGCCGTGCACGGCTACTACATCGGCTACAAGTTCCAGAAGGGCCTGGAAGGTCTCTCCGAGGAGCGCAAGCAGGAGATCAAGGACTACACGTTCGAACTGCTCTTCGAGCTGTACGAGAACGAGGTCCAGTACACTCACGACCTCTACGATTCCGTTGGCCTGGCCGAGGACGTCAAGAAGTTCCTGCACTACAACGCCAACAAAGCACTGATGAACCTGGGCTACGAGGCCATGTTCCCGGCTTCCGTCACCGACGTGAATCCGGCCATCCTCTCGGCCCTATCACCGAATGCTGACGAAAACCACGACTTCTTCTCGGGGTCCGGCTCTTCGTACGTGATCGGTAAGGCTGTAAATACTGAGGATGATGACTGGGACTTCTAGTCTTCTTCCTGTCTCACGCATAAAGACAATCTACGGCCCCGAAGCAATCAAGCTTAGGGGCCGTAGTCATTGAAGTCTGTTTAGAGACCAAAGTAACTTGTCGAAAGGCGCCGGTATGTTTCATCCACGAAGCGCCGACTCTGGACAGCAGTTCCTTCATGAAGTCGTACCGCCGTTGGATCGAACTCGAGGTCGGTAAACCATTCGAAGCCAGTTTGGATCCAAGTGTCATCGAAGACGAGCGAGCTAAACTGAACTTCTTGTCCCCAGGCGATGGAAAACGATGCGGGATACTTTTGCCTAATGCTGGCGATCGACGCATGTAGATCCGTGTTGGAACCATTTTCCTCTTTTGCGACACCAAAAGCTAGCTTTATTTCCGCGCCCTCGCGAAGAATAGTTGAGATTTTGGGAAGAATTTGGTGAGTCATAATTTCTTTGTCCAGCGAGGGAGTGACTACGAGCAATCTACTCTTAGTCGTCGTGAGGGCTTTTTCGAGCCAAGCATTGTGTTCAAACCCAAAAACGGGTGCTATTTGGCTTAATCCCTTAGACACTAGACTCTGAAAAGATTGTCCGGTTGGCGCAGCCTGACGAGCAACTTCAATTGCGTCAGCGAGTGGCTCACGTTCAATTCCGGGGCTAACGTTTAGAGACAGTTTACCTATTACGTCCAGGGAAATAAGGGGAAACTCATGGTCGCCACTTAATTCGTCATCAATCAATATGGCAATATCCAAGTCATAGCTGCCCGGATCCACGTAGATCAGCATCTGTACGGGAAGAAATCTATGCGTGTTCCCCGATAAACGCAGAATACGTAGTATATCAATATCTGTAGTTGTGCTATCCCCTTTTCGAATGAGGGCATTTAGATTAGCGACCGTAACGTCATCATCTGCTATTCTTGATGATTTGAATGCGGGTAAAATCTGCATCTGCTCATCACGGACCTGCGACTTCTGTACCAAATGTCTTGGGTCGTATTCCTTCACCCTCCACAAAGTCCGGTCGAAACACACCTTGAACGGCCTTTGTACAGGTTCGATCGTTGCCATTTCAATTGCTAGGCGCTCTCCGAGAGGGGTCAACGCCAAGCTTCCGTCCTGGATGCTGTAGATGAGATTTCCATCTGCAGCCAGCCCCGCGGCGCTAGACCGGACCAAACTGTCACTCACGCCGGATAGCTGCGCGATAAGGTTCGTCCTTGTCTGTCCCAAGCGGATCGACCGAAGGACGGCAACATCATCGACAACGACCTCCCGGGCGGCGGCCGACCCTCCGTTGCGCTGTCCGCCGGCCAAGATTTCAAATCCAGCCGCTGCGGCAAATGGGAAAAGCAATAGCACCCGCAGCATCACCAATCGCACCCTTGAAAGGCACCACCACCATGTCTCACCAGAACTTTGATTCAGTCCCGTCCATGCCGGTTGCTGCGGCCACGGTCAAGCGCCCGTTCTACAAGAAGAAGCGCTTTGTGATTCCGGCTGGCGTCCTGCTGCTCGGAATCGTCATGGGCTCCTGCTCCAGCGGCAGTAAGCCTGTGGCGGACACCAGCCCCATCGCTTCGGCGGCTGCCTCCGCGGCTCCGGCCGAGGCCGCGGCGCCGCCGGCGGCAGCACCGCCGTCGGCCGCCCCCGCACCGGCGGCTCCCACCGGACCGGCGGTGGGGACACCCTTCACCGTGAAAATGCGCAACGGCGACGTCGCCAGAATCACGATCGTCTCCGTCGTGCGGACGGACACGGTGACCACGACGGCGTTTGGGTCGCCGCCGAAGAACGGAACCTACCTGCTCCTGGACGTGCTGTGGGAGACCGAGGCGGGGAAGACGAGCTCGAATCCCTTCTACTTCTCAGCCAAGGATGAAAGCGGCCGCAAGGCTGACCTCAGCATGTTTGCCGATAACCAGTTGGGCTCCGGTGACGTCCTCCCGGGCGACAAGTCCCGCGGGTTCATCGCGTTCGACATGGCACCCGGCGCGGCGACCGTGATGATCTCCGACCCGCTGATGCAGGAAGCGGCGCGGATCCAGATCCCTGGGTAACCGGAACTTCAGCGGGACGCGGAGGGAGCCCTGTCGGCTACAGCCGGCAGGACTCCTTCAGCATGAATCACGGGCGGCTTTCCTTCATCGCCGCTTCGAATGCCGGCAAGCTGCGTTCGATCATGTCCTCGTTGGCTGTCAGGGAGATCCGGAAGAAGCCTGGCGTCTCGAACAGCACGCCCGGCAACACGAAGACATCCCGGCGGGCAAGTGAGTTGGTGAACGCCTCATCGTCCGAAATGGGGGACGTGACATACAGGTAGAACGTGCCTTCCGGCCGCAGGACGCGGTACCCCATGCCGCCGAGCACATCGACGAGACGGTCCCGGCGCCGCTGCAACTGGCCGACGTCGATGGTGAACTTCTCCAGTTCGGGAAGCGCGTGCTGCAGCAGGGCGTTCGGATACACCCAGCCCATCGCGACCTGCAGGCCGGTGATAGCCGGCTCCATCTCATCCCGCTGCGGCATGGTGGGCGGCAACGCCAGATAGCCGACGCGCTGGCCTGGGGAGAGATGGGTCTTGCCGTAGGAGTAGGCCAGGAGCGTGTGCGGGTAGAACTCCACAGGGCTGTGGAATCGCGAGCCGTCGAACACGATCCGGTTGTAGGCCTCGTCCGAGATGAGGTAGATCCGCCGTCTAAACCTGGCCGAGGCCGCCTCCAGCAGTTCGGCCAGCCGGACCAGCAATTCGGGGGGATAAATCCGCCCCGTGGGATTGTTGGGCGAATTGACGATCACTACCCGGGTGCGTTCCGTGATGGCTGCCTCGATCGCGTCGAGGTCCAGGTCGAACGTGGTTGTGTTGATTTTCACCTTCACCGGTACGAGCCCGGCTTCAAGGATCAGCGGCTCGTATAGGAACCAGGGCGGCAGGCTGTAAATGATCTCGTCGCCGGGATCGGCGACGGTCTTCAGGGCAAGGGCGATGGCGGCGAAGCCACCGGTGGTGAGGTAAATATCCTCCGTCCGGAAGGGCACATCCAGCAGCCTGTGAAGGGATTGAGCGGCTGCTTCCCGGGCGGCCTCGCCGTTGGTCTGGTAGGCGAACCACTGATCATTCTGAGGAGTCAGCGCGTCCCGCAGCGTATTGACGTAGCGGTCAGCCGGCATCTGGTGCGGGTTGCCGAAGGTGAAGTCGCAGCCCGGCACCTGCCCGTGCCCGCGGGCACTGTACTCCCGGATGTAGGCGTTAACCCGTTGAAGGGATGGGATCGACGCCAGCCGTGCAGCGCGATCAGATACCGCCGACGTTGTCTGGGATGTGGCTGTCGGATCGTTCATGTCAGTGCTCCTGTGTAGGGCAGCCCGGTGGGGCGGCAGTCGGATGGGCGGCGCGCTGCCGAGCCAGCGGAGGCTGTTGTTAGAGCCATTGTTGACTCGACGACGCGTTGGAGTAAAGGGGCATTGCGTCAATTGTGCAAGCGGCACTTGCCCAATTTGGCACTTCCCCTATTCATAGCGTTGCAAGGCCTGCTCGGCATGGTCATGGGCGCATGCTTCTGCGGCAGCAAGCCGTGGCGGATTCCAGCCTCATCACTTATGCCGCCGCGTCCGCGGCGCACCGGCGACAGCTCCAGCACCTGCCGCTCTGGCAAGACCGACAGTGGGGACACCTTTCACCATGAAAATGCGCAACGGCGACGTTGCCAGAATCACGATCGTCTCCGCTGTGCGGACGGACACGGTGACCGCGACTGCGTTTGCGTCGCCGCCGAAGAACGGAACCTACCTGCTTCTGGACGTGCTGTGGGAGACCGAGGCGGGGAAAACCAGCTCGAATCCCTTCTACTCCTCAGCCAAGGATGAAAGCGGCCGCAAAGCTGACCTCAGCATGTTTGCCGATAACCAGCTGGGCTCCGTGAAGTCCTGCCGGGTGAGAAGTCCCGTGGGTTTATCGCGTTCGACATAGCACCCGGGGCGGCGACCGTGATGATCTCCGACCCGCTGATGCAGGAAGCGGCGCGGATCCAGATCCCGGGGTAACGGCGGCTGGTAAGGCGTGCAGTGTATGCCTAACAGAATGCCCTGCACCCGCTTGGTGCAGGGCATCCTGGCACACCGTTTCGTTGAGGGCGCTGACGTCAACCGCACTTCAAGAAGTCGCCAAGAAAGACATCTCCGAAGCCGAACACCCCTTTGCAGCGTGGACCGGCAGTAACCTAAACAAAGGTCTTGGAGTCATTGGATTTGCCGACGCCCGCTACAAAATTACAGAAACCGCGGACCCAAATCTGCCCTGGCACCTCCCCTTTTCGATAGACGAACTCAACATTCTCGCCCTTTGGGCGCATCAGCTGAATCGTGAGTTGAGGTATGTTCGCGTGACCCATCAGATAGTCGAGCGTCACGCTGGCTTCCTGGCAACCGATAGGGCACTGCTGATGGGGGACTTCAACAGCAACACGGTCTGGGACAGGGAGCATCCTGGAAGAAACCACAGCATGCTGGTAGACAAGCTTGCCGGGCTCGGGCTCAGCAGTGTGTACCACCGCCACGAGGTTGCGGACCATGGTGCGGAAACGGCCAAGACGTATTATCACCAGTGGAACGAGCGATTTGGGCATCATATCGACTACGCGTTCCTGAGCGACGGAACCGCAGCCAATCTGCGAATAGGGGATGCTGACGCCTGGTTGGCACATAGCGACCACATGCCGCTGATCCTCGATATCGGATAAGTCAATGATGCCTGTCATGTACACTCGAGGCGCTTAGATGTACATTTGAGGAATGTCAACCATCAACATCACTGACGCGCGTTCCCATCTACCGGAACTCCTCCGTGTGGCTGAATCCGAGCCGGTATTCATTGAGCGCAGGGGGCGTCGGGCAGCCGTTCTTGTGTCCCCGGAGCGCTATGAGCAGATGTTGGATGCCCTTGAAGAGGTCGAAGATATCGCAGCGTTCGACGCGGCCATGGCCGAAGAGGGCGAAAATATCCCCTGGGCCCAAGTGAAAGTCGATCTTGGCTGGGCATGACCAGCTATCGGATTGAGCTAAGTCCTGCGGCCCTTCGGGCCCTCAGACAGATCCATCCGAACGAGCGCGATCGTATTCACGGCGCCATCGCACTCCTAGGCTCCGATCCGCGGCCGCCCAAGGCCATTGCCTTGCGTGGCCGTCCGGGATTTCGGGTCGCTGTTGGCGATTATCGGATCATCTATACGGTCCAGGACGATGTTCTGCTGGTGGTTGTTATCACCCTTGGTCATCGGCGCGATGTCTACGGCAAGTAGGCTCTCGAGCTCAAGCTCATCATGACTGCCCGACATGGCGATGAAATCGACGACGGAGCCCAGCCCTGCGCTCCTCGTCCGGTGCTTGTAACATTTGAAACGGACCCAGTCCAAATTGTGCAACGCTTTGCACAATTGCTCGGCTTCAATTGGGCAAGCACTTGCCCAATTGACACCTCCCATATGTGCAGCGTTGCCAGCCTTGCTCGGTGTGGTCATAGGCCTCCATCTCCATCGGCAGCAAGCCTGTGGCGGATTCGGGTCCCATCGCTTCTGCCGCTGACTCCGCGGCTCCGGCGGAGGCAGCGGCGCAGCCTGCGGCAGCCTCGCCCGTCGACCGCCCCTGCACCGGCCGCTCCCACGGCACCGACGGTGGGGACACCGTTCAGCGTGAAGCTGCGCAACGGGGTCGTCGCCCGTGCCCGGGTGAGTCTTAAACTTCGTCGCGGGTAGCGCTCCCGCCTGGACCCTCGAACGCTCGCTGAGGATTAGGCCGTGGCCGTTCCATCGAGAACAAGAGCCATCCCGATCAGAGCAGCACGGCGACTATGCCGGCGCCGCCAAGCCAGGTCAGCGGGTTGTGCCTCGGCGGCAATTGTGAAAGTGGCTCTTTCACATTTCGTTGGCGTCCGTCCGACAAGCGGGGCCTGCCGGCTTGGGAAACTCCACAGCGAGTTGCCGGCCCGGGTTACTTCTGTGCTGTTACGTTCGACGCCGGCCGCTCCGTACAAACTGGCAGGCCGTCGTCGGAGCCGGTACCGACGTCGCAGCGACGTACCTGCCGCAGACGCAGGCGCCATTTCCGTCTGATGCGCGCACAATGGTAGGGACAGGCAGGGCCTGGCCGGCCCTGGTTTCCGGAGTCGAGGACGGTCACCGTGAGAGCGATTCAGACCAAGGCCGCAGTGCTGCTGATGGCGGCGCTCCTCGTGGGCGGGTGCGGCTCCGGCGGCGGAAGTCCCGCAGCGTCCTCCGAGCCGGGGACAGCGACGACGGGAGCGGTCACCCCCGGAGCGCCAGTTATCACCATCAAGGACTTCGAGTATGGCGCGCCGCTGACCGTTGCGCCGGGCGCAATTGTCATGGTCACCAACATGGACTCAGCGGGCCATACCGTCACCGCGGACCAGGGCCAGGCATTTGACGTGGATGTCCGCGGAAGCGGCGGGACGGCCACGTTCACGGCGCCCTCGGCACCCGGGTCCTACCCGTACTTCTGCACCTATCACCCCAATATGCGCGGGACGCTGATAGTCAAATGAACATGGCACTGAGGGTACTGACAGCACTGGCTTTGTTCATCGATGCCGGGGTCCATATTTATCTGGCCCCCGGCTACCAGGCGGCCGCGCCTGGCGGAATCGGACAAGGCAACTTGTTCTATCTCGAATCGGCGGCGGCGGTGCTGACGGCGCTGTGGGTTCTGTTCCGCGGCAGCCGAGCCTCCTTTGCCCTGGCACTGGTGGTGGCCCTGAGCGCATTCGTCGCCGTGGTGTTATACCGGTATGTGGATTTTCCGGCCTTCGGACCCTTCCCCGCGATGTATGAGCCGGTGTGGTTTCTTGAGAAGTCGCTCAGCGCCGTGGCCGAAGGAGTGGGAGCACTCCTGGCCGCAGTAGGTCTGGTCCGTACCGCCCCGAAGCGACGGGCCGAGGGCAACTAGTGGGCGATCAGGGCATCTGCGCGGGTGGCAGGTTCTTGGCAGCGGGTCCCTGGATGACGGTTCCGTCGGTGGAGAATCGGGAGCCGTGGCAGGGGCAGTCCCAAGTGGTCTCGGCGGTGTTGAAGCCGACGGTGCAGCCCAGATGGGTACAGGTGGCGGAGACGGCGTGGACTTGCCCGTCTGCGTCTTTGTAGACGGCGGTGCTCTCGCCGTTGACTTTGATGACTGTCCCCTCTCCCGGCGAGAGGTCCGAGTGGCTGGGCCGGCGGCGGAGTTTGCTGGCCAGGACAGCTGCCACGGTCTTGAAGTTCTCCTCCGCGAACCGTTTCGCGCTGGCTGCCGGGGTGAACCGGTTGCTGTTGAACACCGAGGCCCAAGGGTTTTCCCGGCCGCTGAGGGTGTCGGCAAGAATGAGGGCGGCTGCGGTTCCGTTGGACAGGCCCCATTTCCGCAGACCGGTGATCACGTACACGTGCTTGGCGGCGGGGGACATGAGTCCGGCGTAGGGCAGCCCGTCGAGCGGGATGCCGTCCTGTGTTGACCAGCGGTAGGCGATCTTTTCCACGCCGAGGCGGTCGTGGGCGAAGGCTGCGAGTCTGCGGTACCGCGCGGCTGTGTCGCCGGGCTCGGATACGCGGTGGCCCTCACCGCCGGTAAGCACGTAGCTTGTGCCGTTGACGCTGGTGGTCAGAATGGATCGCATCGGTTCGTCGGCGCTGATGAACGTGGCGTCCAGCGGTGGCGTGTCCACGCGTCCTGCGACGAGGTAGGAGCGGTGCGGATGAGACCGCAGGTAGAACAGGCCCTGGCCGCCCCACGGCACATTCGTGGCGACGATGATGCCGCGGGCCCGGACGGTGCCGTGTTCGGTATCGACGACGGCCGGGGAACCATCGTGGACCTGCTGCGCCCGGGTCTGCTCATAGACGAAGCTGCCCTCACCGTTGACCGCGCGGGCGAGACCCCGGAGGTATTTCACGGCATGGATTTGCGCCTGTCCGTCGAATCGGACCGCGCCCTTGACCGGGAAGGGAAGTGGCACGTCGGTGGTGAAGGCGGCGGGCAGGCCGAGGCGGGCGGCAAGGTTGGCTTCGGCGCGCACGAGGCTGAGCGCGTCGTCGGATTCGGCGTAGGTGTAGTTGGCTACGCGGCGGAAGTCACAGTCGATGGCTTCCTCGGCCACGAGTTGCGCGACGTGTTCGACTGCGGCCTGGTTGGCCTCCCCGTAGATACGCGCGGTGTCGTTGCTGTGTCGGCGGGCAAGTTCCGTGTAGGCAAGGCGGTGAAGGGAGGTGACCTTGCCGGTGGTGTGGCCGGTGACGCCGGTTCCGATGCGGGCGGTCTCGATGACCGCGACGGTCCAGCCGGTGCGTTTGAGTGCCAACGCGGCGGTCAGCCCGGCGACGCCGGCCCCGATAACCGCGACGTCCACCTCCAGATCCCCGCTCAAGACCGGATAATCGGTGGCTCCGGCGGTAGCGACCCAGAGTGAGCGGGGTTCACCTTCCGGCCGTCCACTGTTCGATGCGTCATTCACTGCGTCACCTCAGGATCACCCGGTACTGCTCGGCTGTGTTAAGGCTGCGTCAGCAGCAGCCGACGCCGAGGGACTGACGGCGACCGTCCCGAGGATTTTCTACTCCAGGGGACGGCCGCCGCCTTCGGTTTCCCACGAACCGTGGCGCTATGAGGTGCTTCCTTTCGTCTTCTCCATTGCATCCCTGCCCAGCCAGAGGCCCAGGCCGATCATGCCGAGGCCCAGAACCAGGTGCAGCCAGTTGTCAGCAGTGTTGAAAGGGACGAAGTTGGCAGCCGCGTTCATGTCGATGACCAGGCCGTAGATCCACAGGACCAGGTACACGATGCCGCCGCCGAGCAGGAACCAGCGGGCCATCGGGCTTGTCCGGGCCATAACGATCCCAGCCACACCGAACAGCAAATGCACGATGTTGTGCAGCACTGACACTTGGAAGACGCCAAGAAGCATGGCCCCGGACTCATGTCCCGCGAAGGTCATGGCGCCGTAATTGGTGGTGATTCCCGGGATGAACCCGAGGACTCCAACCAGCAGGAAAACTGCACCGATACCGATGGCGGTGTTGTGAAGTGTCAACCCCATCATGTGGTGTTGGGCAGGGTGTGACGCGGTAGTCATTTTGTCTCCCTTTCACGCTGGTTGCCGGCTCTTCAGATGGAGAGGCGGCCTTGCGGCAAGGAGTCGCAAAAATCCTGCCGACGCCCACATCGTACTCCGGAAAACCGCGTGTGGGCAGGGTTCGCGTTAACAGTGCTTTGGGGGCCTCACCCAGGCGTGGACCGCCGCAGCCATCTTTCCCAGACGGCGCCGTCGCTGACATGCTGGTAGCGTGACTTCGATCTTGACCGAACCACCCCGTACCGCGCTCACATGGAAACTGGTGCCAGCGGTCCTGCTCTCGGTGTCCGGAGTGCTGCTATTCGGCGTCGAGAATGACCTCATGGGCTACGGCGTGCTTGCGTTGAGCCTCGTCACGGCCGCAGTCATCGACCGCGAATTCCTACGGCACCTCGCGCTGATTGCGGCGGGAATGGTGATCATCAGCCTGGTTCCGCTGAACGCTGATTTGAGCATCCCGCACATTGCTTTGATGGGTGGAGCCCTTGCGTTGGCCGTGCTGGTGCCGTGGCTGGTGTCCCGTTTCGCCTACCGCGAGAGGATCATCAAGTTTCCGGTGAACACGGGCCGCAAATGGCCGTTGAGCGCAAAGCTGTACCTGATCGTTGTTGTGGCCCTCGGCTACCTCATCCTTCCGGTCTACCTGATCCGCACCGGGGTGTATCAGAACTGGCCGGACGCCTCCGACCCCACCATTTTCTGGCGCCTCTTTCTCGGCGTCAACGCGGTTGGAATTTGGGACGAACTGTTCTTCATCTGCACCACGTTCACGCTGCTGCGGCGGCACTTCCCGGACTGGCTCGCCAACATCCTGCAGGCCGTGGTCTTCTCGTCCTTTCTGTGGGAGATCGGCTACATGGCCTGGGGACCGCTCCTTACGTTCCCGTTCGCGCTGCTGCAGGGATACACCTTCAAGCTGACCAAGTCGTTCACTTATGTTGTGACGGTGCACTTAGTCTTCGACTTTGTGCTGTTCCTCGCACTCGTGCACGCGCACAACCGCGACTGGCTGCCGATCTTCTTGTATTGAGGCCTGCTTGCGTGGAGCGGTCGTACCTTGGCCTATCCGGATGGACGTACTGGCTGGCGCAGCACAGTCCTTAGCTTCCCCGGAGGCACTCGCTTGGGGTCGTCCAGGTAGATCTCGTGGTGGTTCCCGTTTGGAACCAGGTTATGGGCGGGCAGGAACTTACTGTGCAGCCTGGCAAGGGTCGGCACTTCCCCACTGTTCGGCCCCACGTGCATGATCTGGGCGCACAGGCCTTCGTAAAGGCTTTCGATCCGCAGGCTGGCCGGCGGTTCACCCATGCTTGCTTTCGCCTTATCGACGGCATCCTCAAACATCGCCGCCGTCAGCCAGCCCGGTTCAAAGACGATCATCATCCGCCAGTTCAGTTTGTCTCGGTTTCCGCGGATGAAGTCCTGGATATCGTCCGCCCACCAGAGGCCTTCGAGCGGTGGTTCCACGAAGTGCTTGCCCATTTGCTTTCTGGCGAAAGGCTTCATGGGGTCGATGACTGCATACAACCACTTGATGGTGTTGCACTCGGCTACTTGATCCTGAAGCCTGCTCCAACAGGCTCAACGTCAGGGCATCCCGGCCAGGTGCGCGCACGCGTCCCACAAGCGCTTCCGGGCTTCGGGGTCCGATCCCATTCCGGGCGTCGGGAGCTCCTTGCGCTTGGCCCATAGCTTTCCGGAGACTCCCGCTGTTTCGCGTGACGTGGCGAGCCAGAGCGGTGTATCCGCGGCCTTTTCTGCGGGTGCTCCGAACGTGTTCGTGATCCAGCGGAATGGGCCCCCGACGTCCTGCAGCAGCGTCGTGTTCTTGACCAGTCCAGGATGGACGGCATTGGCGACCACGCCTGAGCCGCGCAGACGCTCAGCGAACTCCTGCGTGAGCAGAACCCGGGCCAGCATTGTGGGCGGCGTCGAGCGAAGGTAGCTGTACTTGCCGCTTGCCGTCTGGAGGTCGTCGAAGTTCAGCCTGGAATTGCCATACCGGGACGCGATGTTGACGATGCGGGGATTGCTGGGTGGTGCGGCTGCGCGGTGCGTGAGCGCGTCCAGCAGCAGGTTCGTCAGGAGGAAGTACGCCATCACATTAGTGGCGAAGGTCAGTTCTATTCCATCGCGGGTTACCTGACGCTCCTTGCGGAACACGCCCGCTGCGTTGACCAGCACGTCGAGCCGGTCGTGGCGGGACAGGAAGTCCGCCGCCGCCGCCTGGATCGAGGACTGGTCTGAGAGGTCACAGACCAGTGGTTCAAGTTTGGCGCCCGGAACGTGCCGGCGGATGCCCGCCATCGCCGCGCTCGCCGGGTTGTTGATCGCCCCGCCACGACCACCAAGGCACCCTCACGTGCAAGGCCCGATGCCACAGCGCCTCCCAAGCCGCCAGCTGGAAGTAGGAATTGTCACGGTCACGGACCTGAGGTCCGGGGAGCGATGGCCCAGCTTCGTCGAAGCCGCCCGGCGCGAGAAGGTGCTGTCGCTCCTGGCGTTGCGGATGCACCTGGAGGGCGAGGCCAGCGCAGGAATGATCTTCTACAGCTCCAGGCCGCACGGATTCGGCCGGGACGCCATGGAAGCAGCCCATTCCTTGGCTGCGGAGGCGTCGAAGGGACTGCGCCTCGTCCTCCGGATCGTGTCACTGCAGGAAACGGAGGAGAACCTTGGGGCGGCCATGGCTTCGCGGACGCCGACAGATCTCGCGCTGGGTGTCATCATCGGCCAGGAACGGTGCAGCTACGATGATGCGCTTGAGTGGCTCTTCCGTGCATCACGGACCCGCAACGTCAGTATCCGCGATTTGGCGGCCGAGATTGTTGCCGCGGCCGACGAGCCCCACCCCGTACGGATCCATTTCGACCACTGACCTACCTGAATGGCGGCAGTTCCTGTTAATCGGCAGAGGCCGGGGGCTCTTTGCGCTCCGGATCAAGTTTCTCAGAGCGGGGCGCTTTCACGCAGGCAGCGGTCCTCTGGGTCGATAGCGCCCATGATGCGCTTGCCGATGCTCGCCAGCTGGCGCGACTGCGCCTTCGTGAGGGGATCGAACACGAGCGCTCGGACTGCTTCCACGTGCCCCGGAGCGGTTTGGGTAATCTTCGCCCAGCCCTCGTCGGTGAGTGTGGCCAGGGTGATGCGTCCGTCGGAAGGATCCGTGGAGCGGTGAACCCAGCCCCGCTTTTCAAGCCGGCTGACAACCTGGGACAGGCGGGGGAGTCCGGACTCGGTGAAGCCCGCCAGGTCACTCATCCGGCGGGTTCGTTCCGGAGCTTCAGACAGGCCGGCAAGGACCATGTACTCAAAGTGGCTTATCCCGGCGTCCTGCTGCAGCTGGGAGTCCAGGGCGGCGGGGAGCTTCATCATGATGCCCACGAGGGTCAGCCACACCTCACGTTCATCCCTGCTCAGCCAGCGGGGTTCGACGGAATTTTCCATAGGGCAAGCCTAAGGCATTTACTTCATGAGTGAAGTTTTATGTCCGGCAAATCACTTGCGTCGTGAACTTATGACCAGTACTGTTTACTTCAACATTCAAGTACTTTCAGACTTCCTGAGGAGCCCAGATGACCGTCATGTCCGAGACCGTCGCGCGGCCATTCGAACAACCGGCCGCCGTCCGCAGCCAGGTCACCGTCCCGCTGCGCTTCCCTGATGGCTTCGCGGCCACAGCCGAGATCATGACGTTCCATGGGCTGGCCGACGGTAAGGAGCACCTGCTGCTCGCGCTCGGCGAATGGGAGCAGACGCTCCTGGACCAGGGCCCGGAAGGTACGGCCCCGCTGGTCCGACTGCACAGCGAGTGCCTCACCGGCGACGTGTTCGGCAGCGAGCGCTGCGACTGCGGACCCCAGCTGCGCGAGGCAGTCGAGGAGATTGCCGCCGTCGGGGGCTTCCTGCTGTACCTCCGGCAGGAAGGGCGTGGCATCGGCCTGTACTCCAAGCTCGACGCCTATGCCCTGCAGGACACCGGCCTGGATACCTACGAAGCCAACGTTGCCCTGGGTCGCGGCGAGGACGAGCGGGACTACAGCGCCGCCGCCCAGATGCTCGGAGCGCTTGGCGCCGGCCGGATCCGCCTCCTCACCAACAACCCGGACAAAGTAGGGCAGCTGACGGCCCTCGGCGTTGACGTCTCGGAGCAGGTCCCCACCGGCGTGCACCTCTCGGAGGCGAACCACCGCTACCTGGCCGCGAAGCGCAGCCATACAGCGCACACCATTGAGCTTCCCGAAGAGGTGCTCCCGGCCGTGATGCCGACCGCGGCGGCTGTGGCAGTTCCGACGCACGACGAGCTGCTAGCCCGGGTGGATGCCCTCGTTCCCCGGCTGCGGGAACGCGCATCTGAAACCGAGGAGATCCGCCGTATTCCGGAAGCCACCATGGCTGAACTGAAGGCGGCGGGCGTATTTCAGATGCTCGCGCCTAAGGCCGTGGGCGGCTTCGGCATGGGGCTGGAAACCTACGTGGAGGTGGTCCGCCACCTCGCCCAGGGATGTGTCTCCACGGCGTGGAGCGTCGGGCACCTGGTGGAACATGTCTGGATGCTGGCCCGCTGGCCGCAGGAAGCCCAGGATGAAGTCTTCGCCAACGGGCCGGCGCCCTTGGCTGCCGCCACCGGCGCCCCTCCAGGTAAAGCAGAGAAGGTTCCCGGCGGGTTCATTATCTCGGGCCGCTGGAGCTTCGCCTCCGGTGTCATGCATTCTGAGTGGGCGCTCCTGGCTGTGCAGCACGGCGAGATCCGCCTACAGTGCCTGGTCCCGGTGTCCGATCTTGACCTCCTGGACGTCTGGCACACGGCCGGCCTGCGGGGGACAGGAAGCAACGATCTCCGGACGGAGAATCTCTTTGTCCCAGCGCACCGCGCTCTGGAGTGGAACCTCCTGGCCGCCGCGGACAACCCCGGCAGCCGCATCCATCCGGATCCGAACATCCACATCCCCATGGCCACGTTCCTGAACATGGTTGCCCCGGCAGCTGCTTTGGGGGCCGCTGAGCACGCCATCGAGGTGTTCCGGGACCTGATGATGGTGCGCAAGGTCAAGCAGACAACGCAGGCGCGGCAGGCGGATTCGCCGCTCGCGCAGGCCCGGTTCTCGCAGGCCTTCGGGCAGGTGGCGACTGCGCGGCTGCACTGGCAGGAAGCTGTCCGGGTGGTGGCCGCTTCCTACGGCCGGCGGCCGGTCGCTTTCACGGATGAGGAGCGGGCACAGTACCGGCTTTCCCTCGGTCTCAGTGGCGCGGCATCCGCCGAGGCTGTCCGCCTCATCCTGACGGGCTCCGGAGGGAGTGTTCACCGGCTGACGCACCCACTCCAGCGGATCCAACGCGATGTCAATGTACTGCTCAACCACGCCTCCCTGACCATGGATCCGATCCTGGAACAGGCAGGCCGCGGACTCCTGGACCTCGGGTTTTCCATCCCGGCGGAGCAGTTCTGACCGGGCGCATGGGACCCTTGCAGGACCGCCGGCTTCGGAGAAGGATATGACCCTCACTCGAGGAGGCCAACCATGGTCCAGCTTGGAAAGTTTGAACGGTACCTGATCGAGGAATTCTTCGACGACTACCGCGCCGGCGCAATGACGCACCGCACCTTCACCCGCCGGGTCGCATTCATCATGGGAAGCATGGCGGCGGCATCGGGCGCGATGCTGCTCGTCGGATGCACACCCGAGGAAGTCCCACGCAGCACGGACCCCATGCCTACACCCACGCCGTCATCGTCGACGGCGGGCACCGGCACCGCTTCTGCCGGTGCTGTTCCGGGGGCCAAAAGTCCGCTCTCCGTCCCGGAGGGCGCCGCGGGGCTGACGACGGCGACCGTGCGGTTCCCGGCCGAAAGAACCGAGATCAGTGGGTACCTCGCCCGGCCCGAATCCGGAGCAGCCGGCCCTGCGGTGCTGGTCTGCCACGAGAACCGCGGCCTGACCCCGCACATCCAGGACGTTGCCCGCCGCTTTGCCAAAGCCGGGTACACGGCGCTGGCCCTTGACCTGCTCAGCAGGGAAGGCGGCACCGCCAGCCTTGACTCCGACGCCGTGTCGGGTGCACTGACCAGCGCTGGCGCCCCACGCCATGTTGCTGACTTCGCGGCGGCCTTTGACTACCTTCAGGGCCAGGACTTCGTGGACTCCGGACGCATCGCCATGAACGGGTACTGTTTCGGCGGCGGCATTACCTGGCAGGCGGCAACCGAGCTGGCCGGGCTGAAGGCCACCGCGGCGTGCTATGGTCCGGCGCCGGACCTGAACAAGGTGCCGGCCATCAAGGCCGCGGTGTTCGGGGTTTATGCCGAACGCGACGCGCGGATCACCGGCGCGATGCCGGGCCTCCGCGATGCCCTGGACGCCACCACGGTGACGCACCAGCTCACCGTTTACCCCGGCGTGGACCATGCCTTCCACAACGACACCGGCGAGCGCTACAACGAAACCCAGGCCACGGCTGCCTGGAACGACACCCTCGCCTGGTTCGGACAGCACGTCTGAGGGGCGACGCCAGCACGGCTGATCTGAGTAGCGCTATCTGACGTTTTGAGCCTCCAGAACGACAGATAGCGCTACTCAGTTGGGAGGGCGGGGCACTCACCCGCGGCCGCGGGTAGTCTTGAAGGATGAGCACCGCAATCCCACTAACGCTCACCTTCGACGGGCGTTTCGCCCGCGAACTCGAGGAGCTGGCGGTTCCCTGGCAGGCGGAAGAAGCGCCAGACCCGCAGCTGCTGGTCCTGAACGAGCCGTTGGCCGGCGAACTGGGCCTGGACCCGTCCTCGCTGCGGACGCCCAAGGGGACCCGGTTGCTCATCGGCAACCAGATTCCTGACGGTGCCACACCGGTGGCCCAGGCCTATGCCGGCCACCAGTTCGGCGGCTACTCACCCCTGCTCGGCGACGGGCGGGCCCTCCTGCTGGGTGAGGTCACGGACATCCACGGGCAGCTTCGGGACATCCACCTCAAGGGCTCCGGCCGGACACCGTTCGCCCGCGCAGGTGACGGTCTCGCCGTCGTCGGTCCCATGCTGCGCGAGTACATCGTCAGCGAAGCCATGCACGCCATGGGCATCCCCACCACGAGGTCCCTCGCCGTGGTGGCCACGGGCCGGCCCGTCCGCCGCGAAACCATGCTGCCCGGCGCCGTGCTCACCCGGGTGGCCAGCAGCCACTTGCGCGTTGGCAGCTTCCAGTTCGCCCGCGTCAACGGCGAGACGGACCTTCTCCGCCGCCTGGCCGATCATGCCATCAGCCGCCATTACCCCGACGCGGCGCTCGCCGACAAGCCCTATCTCGCGTTCTTCGAGGCGGTCATAGCCGCGCAGGCGTCCCTGGTGGCGCACTGGATGCTGGTGGGCTTCGTCCATGGCGTGATGAACACCGACAACATGGCCATCTCCGGCGAGACCATCGACTACGGTCCCTGCGCGTTTATGGACGCCTTCAACCCCGGCGCGGTCTATAGCTCCATCGACGCGGACGGACGCTACGCCTACGCCAACCAGCAGGTCATTGCCGAGTGGAACCTCACCCGGCTCGCCGAAGCACTCCTGCCCCTGTTCCATGAAGACCAGGACCAGGCCGTGGCGCTCGCCGTTGAATCCCTCGGCGCCTTCCGCACGCTGTACAGCGCTGCCTGGTCAGCCGGCATGAAGTCCAAGCTTGGGCTGCGCCCGGACACGCACGACGACGTCGCGTCGCCCCTGGTGGACGGCGTGTTGGCGCTGCTCCAGGAAGGCCAGGTGGATTACACCTCCTTCTTCCGGAGCCTCGGCTCGGCGGCCCGCGGGACCCCGGAAACTGCGCGGTCCATGTTTGCGGACCCGGGCGTCTTCGACGCCTGGGCCGCACGGTGGCTGGCCCTGGCGCCGGACGCGGACCTGATGGACCGGGTCAACCCCGTCTACATCCCCAGGAACCACCTGGTTGAAGAGGCTCTGGACTCTGCTATCGCAGGCGACCTGGACCCATTCAACCGGTTGGTGGACGTCCTGGCCGATCCGTACACGCAGCGCCCCGGGCTGGAACGCTACGCCGGCCCCGCCCCTGAAGACTTCGGGAGCTACCGGACCTTCTGCGGGACCTGAGCGAACACCAGGGATGGACGACGGCGGCGCGCGGCCGGGTGCCGCCCGCCGCCGTCGAGCATGGTCGGATCACGCTACGCGGACGAAGGACGCTCCGGCGAGCCAGCTGAGGGAGTGGACTTCGGTTTTGTAACCGTCCACCCCGCCGCTGACTACCTGGCCGTTGCCGGCGTAGACGCCCACATGGCCGGCGTAGACGCCCACATGGCCGGCCGTGATGACCAGATCCCCTGCGGCCGGGGTGCCCACCACCGTGCCGTACTGGTAGAACTGGCCGGGAGCCAGGTCACCCACGCTCTTACCCACCGAGCGCAGCGCCTTCTCCACCATGGCGGTGCAGTCCTGCTGCACGCCGAGCTGTGAAGTGGCCGAAGCCAGGATGGCCGCGCCGAGCGAGCCGGCCGGAGCCTGGGCTGCCGGTGCGGACGTTGAGGCCAGCTGTATACCGGTGTTGGTGGCGGAGGACGGCGCCGCTGCGGCCTTCGCCGCCGGAGCCGGTGCGGCGCCCGGTGCCGTGTAGCCGGCGCCGGGGATCCGGATCTGGTCGCCGGGGTAGATGATGGTGGTCAGCGAGAGTCCATTGGCGGCAAGGACGTCGTTGAGCGGGACGCCGTTGGTGGCGGAAATCTGGCCCAGCGTGTCACCCGAAACGACGGTGTGAACGTTGGCCGCGGCCGGTGCCGGAGCAGCAGCGGCCTGAGCAGTGGCGGCTGGGGCCGCTACCGCCGCACTTGTTTGGACCTGGGCGTTGGCAGTCCCGGCATCATCCGGGCCGTGGACGCCGGCCTGAGCCGGGACGCCGATGCCGAACAGCAGGCCGGATGCAGCAACAGCCACCAGGGCCGGACGGCCAAACGTCAGGGCGTGTGCTTTGGCCGTTGACGACAGGCCGACAGGGACGGTAGAGCTGGCAGAAACCACACGATGGCGTGCGGAAGCGGAATTCTTGGACACGGTTGATCGCCTCTCCCATGCCTGCGGGGTGAGCCTC
This sequence comes from Pseudarthrobacter sp. MDT1-22, assembly GCF_054511035.1. Classification (NCBI taxonomy): domain Bacteria; kingdom Bacillati; phylum Actinomycetota; class Actinomycetes; order Micrococcales; family Micrococcaceae; genus Pseudarthrobacter; species Pseudarthrobacter sp. MDT1-22. The sequence goes on from NZ_JBTNDK010000007.1 coordinate 115,560, forward strand.
TCCCATGCCTGCGGGGTGAGCTGTCGGGTTCGGGTCGGAGATACCCGGCCGGTAGCGGCGCCGCACTGAACGGAGCGATACCGACTTAACCCCAAGGCTTCGCAAGAAGCCGTGGAAACGTGGTTCCCCCGTCCCTGCCAGCTGGAAAGCGACTGGATCCCGGTCAGCGGCAGGGCTCGGCATACTGGCGGGAATGGTCCGGCTTGAGCCGGGCCACCGTTTGACCATAACTTCTGCTCGGCGGCAATGTCACATTCCGGTAACGGAATGTAGGAGTGAAATTCACTCGTACATCAGCGCGAATTCTCTACTCCCTGGTAACGATGTTGCAGGTCAACCCCCGTAATCCGTATATGCCCGGTAAGCTCACCAACTATGTCCCGGATTGTTCAAAAAATGCGGCTGCCCGCCCTCGCCGGCATGCTGGCGGTCGCCCTGGTAGGGTCGGCTGCGCTGCTGCCCTCACATGCCGCCGACGACGCCCCGCCCGGCGGCTATCCCTCGTGGCAGGACGTGCAGAACGCCAAGCAAAGCGAGGCCGGCAAAGCGGCAGAGGTCACCAGGATCAACGGGCTGCTGGGCGGGCTTCAGGCCGAAGCGGAGGCGCTGGGCAATGCGGCCGTGACATCCGCCGCGGAGTACGCCCAGGCCGAAGCGGCGCTTCAGGCCGCCACTTCCACTGTGGATGCCCTGACCGCCCAGACGGCACGCGCCGCGGCCGAACTGGGACAGTACAAGAAGGAAATCGGTGCCCTGGCGGCGCAGTCGTATAAGACCGGTGGCACAAACATGGGTTTCTTCGTTGCTCTCGACGCCGTGCAGAACAACAGCATCCAAGGCCTGAATATCGTCCAGATCGTCAGCGACAAGACTGCAGCCCTGGTGAACAAATCCGCAGCCGCCGAACGCATTTCCCGCGCCCTGGCCGATCAGGAGCAGGCAGCCAGGGCCGAACGCGAGCGACTGTACGGCGAAGCCCGGACCAAGCTCGACGCCGCCCAGTCCGCCCAGCAGGCCATGTCCCGGCAGATCGCGGAGCAGCAGGAGCACGGCCAGGAACTGACCGCGCAGCTGGCCTCCCTCAAGGGCACCACCGCTGCGGTGGAGGGTGAGTTCCGGCAGGGCCAGGTGGCCTTGGCCGCGTACGAAACGGCGCAGGCCGCCAAACGGGCCACGGCCCAGGAACAGGCGCGCCAACAGGCGGAGGCGGCAGCCAAGGCAGCTGCACTCGCCGCCGCGCAGAAACCGGCTCCGGCCCCACCTGCTGTACCGGGAGTGCCCGCCCCGCCTCCAGTCCCGAGCCCGACGCCGGTCCCGCCGCCCGTCGTCGTCGTGCCTTCCGTGCCGGGCGGCGCTGTGAACGACCCCGCCGGCGCAAAAACCTACGCGGCCGGGCAGTTGGGCGCCTACGGCTGGGGCCAGGACCAGTTTCCGTGCCTGGCGTCGCTGTGGACCAAGGAGTCGAACTGGCTGACCACCGCCACCAACCCGTACTCGGGCGCATACGGCATCGCCCAGTCGCTGCCGGCCAGCAAGTATGCCAGCGCCGGCAGCGACTGGCTCACGAGCTACCGGACCCAGGTCAGTTGGGGCCTGTCCTATATCGCTGACCGCTACGGGTCACCGTGCAGCGCGTGGAACCATTCCGTGGCCAACAACTGGTACTGACCTGCCGGGGGAGGGCAGCCGGGTCACGTTCCCGGGGGCTTGGCGAATTCCGCGGCGCTGAAGAATTCAATGCCGACGAAGGCTTCGTCGCCGTCCACCCAGGCGTCATGCCCGGGTGGAATGGTGTACGAATCGCCGGCGCTGATGCTGATCCGGTTGCCACCGGTGGTCTCGACGTTGAGGGCACCGGAAACGCAGTATCCGACGTGGTTGTTCTGGCAGGACTCGGTCTGGACCACCGGCTTGATGCAGTCCGACCAGCGCCAGCCGGGACTGAACGTCAACCGGCCGACCGTGTAGTCGCCCAGGTTGACGACATCCACTTCGGTTTTCTCCGGCCGGCGCTTCTCATCCGGTGTGTTGTGGGACTTGACTGCCAGTTCTGTGACGATGTTTGTAGGCATGACACGCAGACTTTCTCTGTTGGTTTTGTGTCCGGCAGCTTTCTGTCCCTGGCTGCCAGACCACATCTGAGGCGCTTACGCTTGCCAGCATCCTCCCGCCGGCGGCGCTTGTCGAGACCCAAACCACTAGGCTTTTCCCATGCCCGATTTTGAACGGTTCCGGGTCCTGCTGGAAGAAGAGCGCGCCCGGAAACTCGAGCTGCTCCCCGCGCTCCGTGCGGACATCTCCTCGGCGAACGCCGCACGCCAGGATTCCAACGTGGATGACGAACACGACCCCGAGGGTTCCACCATTGCGTTCGAGCTGTCGCAGGCCTCGGCGCTCCTGAAGCAGAGCAGTGCGGGACTTGACCAGGTGGATGCGGCCCTGGCGCGGATTGCGGCGGGCACGTACGGAACGTGCGCCGTGTGCGGGGACCCCATCGCGGAGGGACGGCTCGAAGCCCGCCCGTCGACGCCGTTCTGCATCCTCCACGCGGCCACCGGGAGGGTGCTGTGAACGGGCGTGTGCAGGAGGCTGCCGGCTTCATCGATGCCACCCTGCAGAATGAGGGCGCCTGGTACCGGGCGGAAGGCGTGGAGTCCCGGGTGGGCGGGGCACTTGGGTCCTACGGATCGTCGGTGGGAGCCGTACGCGGCACCGTCCGCGACGCCGGCACGAAATTCAAGGATCTTGGCCACGACGAGGTGACCGCTTTGGCATCTCTCCTCTGGGGCCGGCCCGGTCCCGGCAGGCGGCCGGTCTATGAAAGGCGGCTCGCGGCCGTGGTGCTGCTGCAGTCCCGGGTTGCCCTCCTCCGCCACTCTGACCTGACCCGGCTGGAGGGCTTCATCAGAACCGCGCAGACCGGTGAGCTGGTGGACCCACTGATTGCCGACGTTGTGGTTCCGTTGCTGCAGGGACTGGGCGAAAGCGGCCGCCAGCGCGCCGACGTCGTCATCACCCGCTGGCACCAGGACCCCGACGATTCGCTTCGCCACGCTGCCCGGCTCATCGCGTCTCAGGGACCCGACCTGCAGCGCATTTCCGGGAACCGCGACGCGGAACGCGACTGACCCCTGTTCCCCGGTCCCCGTCAGTCGTACTCTGGGGCTTGGAGGTGATTGCCATGGAGGCAGCGCAGGGCGACAGGATTATCGTCCGGGGGAGGACCGTCGGATCTTCGGACCGGCACGGCGTGATCGTGGAAGTCCGTGGTCAGGAAGGTCATCCGCCCTACCTGGTCAGGTTCGACGACGGACACGAAACCGTTATGTACCCGGGCGGTGATTTCGCCGTCGAACGCGGTCACGCGGGACAGGCCGGCTGACGCGCCGCGGGCGGCCGCGCGTCCGGGCCACCGGGCACCTGTCAGACTGGTGGAATGGATCACTCCTTGGCTGCCACGTCCCCTGACGCGAACCTCACGATTCCACCGGCCCGGACCGGTCCGCGGGACCCCGGTGACGCCTGGGTGGAGGGCGGCGGCGGCAAGTTCTGGGGCAGGTTCGGTGCCGCGGGCGTGCTGGCTTATGACCCCGGCAAGGGCGTTCTCCTGCAGCACCGCGCGCTGTGGAGCCATAACGGTGGTACCTGGGGACTGCCCGGCGGAGCATTGCACCAGGGCGAGGACGCAGTCACCGGGGCCCTCCGCGAGGCGCACGAGGAAGCCGCGGTACCGGCCGCGGATGTGAGCGTCCTCTTCAAGTCTGTGCTGGACTTGGGCTACTGGTCCTACACCACCGTTGTAGTGCTGGTGACCGCGCCTTTTGAGCCCGTAATCAGCGATCCGGAAAGCCTCGAACTCCAGTGGGTTCGGTTGGACGAGGTGGACGCGAAGGAGCTCCATCCCGGTTTCGCAAAATCGTGGCCGGACCTGCGGACGCGCATGCTGGAAGGGCGAGATTAGGGTTGCCTAAGTGCGGTGCGCCATAATGGTGTTCCGACCCCCTGCTGCGCATGAGGAAGAACATGACCGCCCCGCTCTCCGTGTTGCTCACACAGTCCACCAGTGCGGCCCACGAAGAAGCTGAGTCGTCCCCGTTTATGGGCGACCTGCTCAAGGGCAGGATGGACGCGGCCGCCGTCGCTGCCCTCACTGCCCAGCTGGACAAGGACGGGACCGAGGAGGTGCTCGCGCACGCCGCCCACGCCTTCCGGCTCAACGGCGGCATCTTCGCGGACCTGCAGCTCGCCGTCGGGGCCCGACCGCAGCCTGCGGCCTGACCCCATGGACCAGTTCCGGGATCTGCCCTTCGGCGTGGCGGCAGCCAGCCTGTTCGCGATTGTTATGCTGCGCGTGAATGCGACGTACTGGATCGGCCGGGGAGCCGCAGCAGGCATGGAACACACGCGGTTCGCGTCGTCCTGGAACGGCCGGCGTGCCGTCCACGCGAAGGAGCTGGTCCGCCGGTGGGGACCACTCGCCGTGACGCTTTCGTTCCTGACCATCGGCCTGCAGACCGCCGTCAACCTCGCCGCCGGCGCTGCGAAGATGCCGTTGCGGCGCTACCTTCCCGCCGCCGTCGCCGGTTCCATCCTCTGGGCACTGCTCTACGCCACCATCGGGCTCGCCGCCGTGGAGGCGTGGCTGGCGCTGGCTGCCGGCTCCCCGTGGGGGATTGTTGTGCTGGCCGCCGCAGCGGCCGGACTTATCGCCTGGCTGCTGGTACGGCGGCGGCGCCGGTCGCGGGGGAGCGCTGCCGACCGGGCCGAGGCAGGCACAGCGGATAGGGTGGGCTGAGCCACACAAGAACAAAGCGAAAGGGTCAATGTTGACTGCTGCACTCCCGGAACTGGCCGACGGCGATTTCTACTACCAGGCGCAGGGCGACGGCCAATTCCGCTCCACCATCCACGCCCAAGGGGCCTGGAACGAGCACGAACAGCACATGGCGCCAGCGTCCGGACTGATGGCGGACAGCCTGGAGCGCCACGAGCCGCGCGCCGACATGCGCATGGCCCGGCTGAGCTACGAGATCCTGGGCCTGATCCCGGGCGGCGGGTTCCACATCGAAACCACCACTCTCCGCCCCGGCCGGACCATCGAGCTCCTGCAGGCAGAACTGGTAGCCAACGGGCGGGTGGCCATCCGCGCCACCGCGTGGCGGATGATCACCAGCGACACGTCCGCGGTTGCCGCCGTCGAGGACACTGCCATCCCGGCACCGGATGAATGCAAACCGTTCGACGGCGCCGCCATCTGGCCAGGCGGCTATATCCGGTCCCTGGAGATGCGCGTGGCCGAGGGCCACCGGCCCGGCGCCGGCATCGTCTGGCTCCGCACGCAGCACCCCCTGACGGATAAAGCCGACAGCGGCGACCTGGCCCGCCTGATGGGCCTCGTTGACACAGCCAACGGGATCGCGGCCAGGGTCCCGCCGGGCAAGGACAGCTATGCGTTCCCCAACCTGGACCTGCAGATCCACATGTACCGCAGGCCCGACGGCGAATGGCTTGGCTTGGACAACGCCGTCTCCTTCGGAACCGACGGGATTGGCCTCACGTCCACCGTCCTGCACGATCTTCAGGGCCCGTTCGGCCGTGCCGAACAGATCCTGACGCTTCGCCGGACCTGACGGCCTTGCCCGTGACTACCGGACCGCTGTGACTACCTGTCCCTGTGACTAGTCGGCGCCGGTAATGCTTTTGTAGCTGTGCACCGCATTGCGCAGGGTGGGGAAGAAATGGTCCGCAGTGAACCGTGCGCTCGCCCCGAACCGGATCAGGCGGTCCTTGATCGGTCCCTTCATTTCTGCGAAGACCAAGCTGATACCGTCCTGCGCCAGTTCATCGTCGAGCAGAACGAGCTCATCCAGCGCTGTCGTATCAAGGCCTGTGATCGGCTCGGCTGCCACAATGACCCACTTCACCGGCCAGGGCGCAGCGTCCACCAGGCCGTGGATGTGCTCGGCGAACACTTCCCCGTTGGCAAAGAACAACGGTGCATCGAAACGGGCAATCACCAGGCCCTCCACCCGCCGGCCTTCGGGATGCCGGTCCAGGTCATGGAAGCCCGGAACGTCCGCCACGCTGGCCAGCTCAGTGCGGTAGGGATCCCAGGCGCGCTGGACAAAGGCCAGAAGGGACAGTCCAATGGCCACGGCAATTCCCGGCAGGACCCCTACAAAGGCGACGCCGAGGAATGTAACCACCAGGAGGAGGGCCTCCAGCCGGCTCATCCTGACGAGGCGCACGAGCGTTCGCACGTCAACCAGCGAAGACGCCGCCACGATCACCACGGCGGCGAGCGTGGCGGTGGGAAGGAAAGCCGTCACCCCCGGTGTGGCGACCATAAAAAGGACTACGAGCAAGGCTGCCACCACACCGCTGAGCTGCGTCTTCGCCCCGGCGTCGAGCACAATCGGGGTGCGGGAGGAACTTCCGCTCACCGGAAAGCCGCCCAGCACCCCGGTTGCCACGTTGGCGATGCCCAAGGCCCCCATTTCCTCATTGCCGTTGACCCTCGCTCCGCGTCGCGCTGCGAGGCTCTTGGACAAAGTGGAGGTGTCCGCAAAAGCAATCAGCGCGATGCCTGCTGCAGGGCCCACGAGCGACAGGACCTCGTCCACGCCAATTCCGCCCAGCGCAGGGGCCGGGAGTCCCTGCGGCAGGGCGCCCACCATGGGCAGCTGTCCGGCCAGGCCCAGTACGGCCACTGCGGCGATGGAGCCGGCCACCGCGAACAGGACGCTGGGCACCTTCCACGGAAGAAAACGGCCGGCGACAATGACGGCCACACTGCCGGCACCCACAGCCAGGGCGATGGGATTGATACCGCCGCTGAGGACGGCGTCCGCCAGGGACGTGAGGCGCTCAAAGAGGCCATCGGCCGAGACATCGATCCCCAGCAGCCGCGGAAGCTGGCTGACGGTGACGGCCAGTGCGATGCCGTTCAGGTACCCGACGCGGATCGGCCGGGACAGCAATCCGGTCACAAACCCCAGCTTGAAGATCCGGCCGGCTATCAGGAAGACGCCGATCAGGATGGCCAGCACTCCGGCCATGGTCACCGCCTTCTCCGGATCCTGCCCGGCCAGCGGAAGGATGGCGGCCGCGATCATGGGGGCCAGCGCCGAGTCCGGCCCCACAATGACAACCCGGGATGGCCCGAACACGGCATAGAAGATCATGGGCACCACGGAGGCGTACAGCCCGTTCACCGCAGGAAGCCCGCTGGCCTCGGCGTACGCCATCCCTGCCGGCACCAGGGCTGCGCTCAAGGCCGCCCCGGCCACCAGGTCCGACTTCAGCCAGGACCGTTTGTAGCCACGCGCAACACCAACGCCCGGTAGCGCCTTGTTGATCCAGTCGTGCCGCACTCGGGCCTCCAAATTGGTGAAATCAGGACGCGGGGGGCTCCTGGAACGGCGTCGAATCCTGGCCATATTCGGCGGTCACCAGAATCGGCAGGTGGTCGGAGGCGCCGCGGGGCAGGGTTTCCACATTCTCGATGTTCAGTCCCAGGGACGTGGCAAAGTCGAAGTGGCCCTTGAATACTTTGTAGCGGGTGTAGGTCCTGCGGTCGCTGAGGGAGAGTTCGTAGCCGGTGTTCTTCATGTGTTCGTTGAGGTTCTTGGTGAAGAAGGGGTAGTTGAAGTCACCCACCATCAGAGTCATAAGGCCGGTGCCCATACCCAGGAGTTCCGCGTGGGCCGCGTGGATTTGGTTGCGCCGCAGCGAGTTGGTGGCGGTCAGCGGAGCGGCGTGGAACGAGGCGATAACCAGTTCGTGATCGGTCTCGTTGTCCCGCACGCGCGTGCCGATGAGGCGCTCATGGGCGGGCGCCAGGACCATGTCGTGCAGGGACTTTTTGAGCGCGAAGGTCTTGGTGCCGTGGGCCGTGAACCGGTCAGGGCGGTAGTAAATGGCCAGCCCAAGGCGGTTGCCCTTGGTGGAGTCGGCGAGCTGCAGCGGACCCAGCGTGTCCGGCAGGTCCGAGGTGTCACACTCCTGGAGGCACAGGGCATCGACGCCGAAGTTCTGGGCAAGATCAACCAGTTCCCCACTGGCCTGGTGCTTGCGGAGGTTGTAGCTAATGACGCGTATCAGTGGATTACCTCTTCTGAGGAGTAGCGGGTGGACCCAGTTCCTGAGTTTAGCCACCCGATGGGGGACGGTGCAGCAATACACCGCTGGATGTCAGGTGGCGCGGAACACCAGCCAGCCGGCGAGGGTGGACAGTCCCGTCAGGGCGGCACCCCACAGGATGTCCACAACAATGAGCTGCACCGGCCACGTCTTGAGCGTGGCGGCATTCGTCAGGTCATACGTCGCGTAGGCAAAGGCGCCCAGGGCGGCCCCATAGCCGACGGCGGTCAGCCAGCTGCCGCCGTCGAGCGCCGGCCGCAGCGCAAAGAAGACAATCCCCGCTATGTACATGACATAGAAAGCCACGGCGTAACCTAAGTGTGGCTTGTCTGCGAGCAGGTCTCCGATGTGGCTGCGGTAGAACGGGTTCATGAGCTTGAGCCAGACGGCGTCGATGACCGCGAACGCAGCCGCGACGACAAGGAATTGCAATATGACCATAAGGGAGCTTAGCAATATGCAGGACGCCGAAGCGGGACTCCGGACGCTCACCGTGGTGCGGCAGGATCATTCCCTCGGCGCCGCACGTGACCTGGAATTCGGCCTCGAACTGCTGACCCAGGCGAAGACCGGCAGGATCGGCCCCACGCTGCGGCTGTACCGGCCCGCGCCGACTGTTGCCTTCGGCCAGCGGGATACCCGCCTGCCCGGCTTCGACGCGGCCGCCCGGGCCTGCCGCGAGCACGGATTCGAACCCCTGGTGCGGAAGGCCGGCGGACGCGCCGCCGCCTACCACGAGGGCACGCTGGTGGTGGACCATGTGATGCCCCATGCGGACGCCATTGCCGGTTCCAAGGGCCGGTTCAGCTTCTTTGGTGAGCTGCTGGCGCAGTCCCTGCGGGACGTCGGTGTGCAGGCAGCGGTTGGCGAAATTCCGGGGGAGTACTGCCCCGGGGAGTTCAGCGTTCACGGCACCCACCCGGACGACCCGGCGCACCGGATCAAGCTCGTGGGCACAGCGCAGCGCGTGGTGAGCGGCGGGTGGCTGTTCAGTTCCGTGATCGTGGTGGAAAATTCCGCCCCCATCCGCAGCGTCCTGACGGACAGCTATGCAGCCCTGGGCCTGGATTGGGACCCGGCCACCGCCGGCGCGGCCAACGACCTCGTGCCTGGCCTCACGGTCCAGGATGTCCAGGACGCTGTTATTGCCGCGTACGCGGGCCACGCCTCCCTCCGGCACGCCGACTTCAGCAGCTATGCAGGGTTGGACACTCGGGAGGCGTAGCCCGCGCTGGCGGGGCTGGCTGGCCCGGTTTCAGACCGGCCGGGGCCCCTTTAGTAGCCCCGGGCGATCCATTCGTCCAGGTGCGGGGCTTCGACCCCGATGGTGGTGCTGGCGCCGTGGCCGGTCCGGACCACCGTTCCGGCCGGGAGCGGCAGCAGCCACGTCCGGATCGACTCGATGATGGTGGGGAAGTCGCTGTAGGACCTGCCCGTGGCGCCGGGGCCGCCCTGGAACAGGGTGTCGCCGCTGAAGAGCGAGCCCTCGCCGTCGGGTCCGTCAGCCAGGTGGAAGGACACCGAGCCGGGCGAGTGACCGGGGGTGTGCAGGGCCGTCAGGCTGGCCCCCGCCACTTCAATGACGTCGCCGTGATTGATGGCGACGTCGGGTTCCACATCCGGGTAGACGTTCCGCCACAGCATCCAGTCTTCCCGGTGGAGGTGGATCGGTGCCTGGACGAGGTCCCAGAAGTCAGCTACTGAACGGATGTGGTCGTCGTGGCCGTGGGTCAGCAGGATCGCCTTGAGCTTCCGGCCACCGACGGCCGCGGCTACGGCCTTGGCATCGTGCGCGGGGTCGATCACCACGCATTCCTCCTCGTTGCCCACGATCCAGACGTTGTTGTCCACATCCCAGGTACCGCCGTCGAGCGAAAACGTTCCGGACGTGACGAGACGATCGATCCGGACGCTCACAGTTCCACCACCGAACGCAGCACGGAACCGGAGTGCATCTTCTCGAACGCTTCCTCCACCTGGTCGATGGTGATCCGCTCGGTCACGAATGCATCCAGGTCCAGCTTGCCCTGCTTGTAGAGGCTGATCAGCATGGGAAAGTCCCGGGACGGCAGGCAGTCGCCGTACCAGGAGGACTTCAGCGAGCCGCCGCGGCCGAAGACGTCCAGCAGGGGCAGCTCCAGGGTCATCTCCGGCGTCGGGACGCCCACCAGCACCACGGTGCCGGCGAGGTCGCGGGCGTAGAACGCCTGCTTGTACGTTTCGGGGCGCCCGACGGCGTCAATCACCACGTCAGCGCCGAAGCCGCCGGTGAGTTCCCGGATTTTCTCGACAGGGTCCGTTGCGGAGGAGTCCACGGTGTGGGTGGCGCCGAGGCCCTTGGCACGGTCCAGCTTTTTCGCGTCGATGTCGACGGCGATGATGGTGGTTGCGCCGGCGAGCGCGGCGCCGGCGATGGCGGCCACGCCCACACCGCCGCAGCCGATGACGGCGACCGTATCACCGCGCTTGACGCCCCCGGTGTTGATGGCGGCGCCCAGTCCGGCCATGACGCCGCAGCCGAGCAGGCCGATGGCGGCAGCATCGGCGTCGGGATCGACCTTGGTGCACTGGCCGGCGGCCACGAGGGTCTTTTCGATGAACGCGCCGATGCCCAGGGCGGCGGACAGTTCGGTGCCGTCCTCAAGCGTCATCTTCTGGGTGGCGTTGAGGGTGTTGAAGCAGTACTGTGCCTGGCCGCGGTTGCACGCGCGGCAGTTGCCGCAGACGGCCCGCCAGTTGAGCACCACGCGGTCGCCCGGGGCGACGTCCGTGACGTCGGGGCCCACGGCGCTGACCACTCCGGTGGCCTCGTGGCCCAGGAGGAACGGGAAGTCATCGCTGATGCCGCCCAGTTTGTAGTGCAGGTCGGTGTGGCAGACGCCGCTGGTGATGATGTCCACCAGGGCCTCGCCCGGGCCCGGTTCCGGGACCAGGATGGTCTCCAGAGTGACCGGGGCCCCTTTGGAGCGGGCTACGACACCTTTGACTTTATGGACCACGAAAGGCTCCCTCAATGCAGATAGACAGAACGGGACCAACACGGATGTTGGTCCCGTTCTGTCTACCACACGAGCTGCCGTGGTCAGGCTGCGAGGCGGCTCTTTACCTCGGCAGCGGAGGGGTTGGTGGCGGCGGTGCCGTCCGGGAAGAGCACGGTGGGGACGGTGCGGTTGCCGCCGTTGAGCTTCTCCACGAGGTCGGCTGTGCCCTCCACCTCTTCGATGTTGATTTCCGTGTAGCCGATGCCCTGCGCGTCCAGCTGCTTCTTCAGCCGGTTGCAGTAGCCGCACCAGGTGGTGGAAAACATGGTGATGGTGCCGTTCTCGGGGGTAAAGTCCACGGAGCTCTCCTGAAATCGTTGAGGGGGTTCGTTCCTGTCAACGGTAACCCGCGGCGGGCTATTCCCTGAGCCTGCCCGGCGGATGCGGTGCCGGATGACAGTACATAACGCTGATGGCATGCTGGAGCCATGTGTGGACGCTATGTGATGGCACGGGCCGTGGGTGACTTGCTGGCCGACTTTGATGCCCAGCTGGAAGAGGAAGTGCACCTTCCGCCGTCATGGAACGTGGCGCCGACCGACCACGTGCCGATCGTCCTGGAACGGCTGATCGACGACGGCCCCGTGCGGCAGCTGCATGTGGCCCGCTGGGGCCTGGTGCCGTCCTGGGCGAAGGATCCGGGCATCGGCCCCAAGATGATCAACGCGCGGAGCGAGACTGTGCTGGAGAAGCCGGCCTTCCGCAAGGCCGTGAAGTCACGTCGCTGCGCCGTCCCGGCGGACGGGTACTACGAATGGAAGCAGGGCACCGGCAAAGCCAAACAGCCCTACTACGTCCATCCAGGCAAAGGCAGCGGGCTGGTGTTCGCGGGCCTGTATGAGTGGTGGAAGGATCCGTCCAAGGCCGAGGGTGATCCCGGACGGTGGATGCTCTCCACATCCATCCTGACGGCAGACACCCCGCCGCCCGGTGCCGAGTCCACAATTTTCGGCAAGCTCACCGCCTTGCACGACCGCGTGCCGCTGCCCATGGACCGGGCCACGATGGCGTCGTGGCTTGATCCGCAGATCGATGACGCCGCCTTCCTCGTGGACCTGGTCCGGGCCCACGTGAAGGAAGTCGCGGCCGACTGGCATGTGGATTCGGTAGGCACCGAGGTGGGCAACGTACGCAACAACTCCCCGGAACTGATCCGGCCGGTGGAAGCCTTGTTCTAAACCGGCACTCGGGCCACATGCCCCTAAACGGTGACCTTGCCGGCGTCGTCCACTGTCCACGTGGGGTTGTAGGCAACTTCCCAGCGGAAGCCGTCCGGATCGGCGAAATAGCCGCTGTACCCGCCCCAGGGCTGGGTGACCGGCGCGGCGACGATAGTTGCCCCGGCCGATGCCGCTTCCGCCATGACCCGGTCCACCGCCTCGGTGCTGGGCAGGTTGTGGCTGAGCGTGATGCAGGGGACCGGGCCGGGGGCACCTACCCCCGCCTCGGCGTGCATCTGCGCGGCGTCCCACAGGGAAAGGATGAGGCCGTGGTTGACCTGGATGAACACCACATCGCCGGGAAACTCGCGGTGGACAGGCCAGCCGAGGCCCTCCGCGTAGAACCGGCGGGAGGCGTCAACACTGCGAACGCCTAGTGAGATGAAGTCGACTCTGGGCTGCATGCTTCGATACTCTCAGTTGATGGCAACAATTCAAGGAAACGATAGGGACGCTTTGGCCGACAAAGAACAGCTCGCTGCGGTTCGGATTGCGGTCGACGAAGTTGACGAGCAGATTGTCACCCTCATTGCGCGGCGTGAACGCCTGATCCGGATCGCCGGAACCCTGAAAGGGGACGACGCTGAAGTCCGCGCCCCCGGCCGGGTGGAACGGGTGATCGAGCATGTCCGGGCCGCCGCGGAAAAGAAGGACATTGACCCGGACATCGTGGAATCAACGTACCGGGCCATGATCTCGGGGTTCATTGAACTCGAAATGAAGGTCCACAAAGAAAGCAGCTGACGACGCGCCGGGTGCTGTCCGGACACAGTTCCGGCAGCACCTGCCGCGGTGTTCCCTAGAGCGTTTCGTCGACTTAGAGCGCTTCGTCGACGGCGACGCCCGACTGGAACTCCCGGCCGTCAGCCTCGCTGAAGGCCGACATGATGTGGCCCTTGCCCAGGCCATGGACGGCCGCGACGGGGAAGTTGCCGGTGATGGTGCTGCCCGAGTGCGTCACGCCGCCAAGATCATAGTTTTCCTCGGCGCTCTGGTCATGGCTGAACGAGTAGAAGGCAATGGCCTCCCCGTTCATGAACTCAATGCCCAAGCGTCTTTGCGATGAGTAATCAGGGCTCGCCGCCACCAGTCCCACTACGTACGCACCTGCCCCCGGTATGTTGCCGTCGATATCAAAGGTTGCCACGAGCTTTTCGTCCTGGGCCTTGATGCTTACGTGCTTGAGGAGTGCGTCATTGGTGCTCATGCCACAATCCTGCCTCCCTGCTGCCCGTCCGTCCACCCCTGTCTAGGTTTTGTCGGAGCGTCGTCGTAGACTCAAGGTATTCGAACATGTATTCGAATACCTTGCTTTTGCATCAGCATTTTGCATCAGCTCCGTTCAGTTCCGGGAGGCGCCCATGGGTATGTTCAGCGAGTCCGTGGACGTTGTCTGCACCCCCGCCGGCCAGCCGCTGAACCTCCAGTGGGCCGGACGGCACTACACGGTGTGCGCCGAGCCCGTCCGGTGGTATGAACGCCGGCAGTGGTGGGCCGAGGAACGCCGTGCGCCGCTCGGCAGCGGGCCGGGGCTGGTGGACCACGAAATCTGGCGCGTCCAAGTGCAGGCGGACCCGCGGGGTGCCGGCCCCCGGGATGCAGGAGAGCCGCTCACCCTGGACCTGAGCCGGCATACCGGCAGCGGCCGCTGGAGGCTCCTGCGGATCCACGACGCCCTCCGGCCACAAACAGCATGAGCTTCTCCCACCTTCACGTTTCCACGGCCTTCAGTGCACACTATGGCGTTGCCTGGCCCGACGAACTGGCCCAGGTTGCCGCCGCGGACGGCGCAACCGCGCTCGCCTGCACGGACAGGGACGGCCTCTACGGCACCATCAAACACCTCAAAGCCTGCATGGAAGCCGGCATCGACCCCATCGTGGGGGTGGACCTTGCGGTTTTCGACGACGACGGCGACCACCGCACCCAGCTCGCCGGCAGGGTGGTGGTGCTCGCCCGCGGCCACAACAACGGGGCGGGCTACCGCGCACTGTGCCGGCTGGTGTCCGATGCCCATGCCCGCACCTCCGGCAAAGCCGGGGGAGCGGTGCCCGTGGCGGTCACCCGCGCCGAACTCGCCTCCCGCACGCTCGACCCCAAAACCCTGAAACCGGTCCTGACGGTCCTGATCGGCCCGGATTCCGACGTTGGACGGGCCATGAGCGGCCGGCGCTACCTCCGTCCGCGCACCCTTTTCAAAAGCTGGCTGGACGCCATGCCCCCAAGAACCCTGGTGGCGGAAGTCGTTTCCCAGCTCACTGCCCCCGGAGCGCCCCTGAGCACCGCCCACGCAGTACGAATGCTCAAACTCGCGGAAGAACACCACGTACCCGCCGTGCTCACCAACGCTGTCCGCTACTGCGCAGAGGACGGCGCCGCCACAGCTGACGTGCTCGACTCCGCCCGGACGCTGAAGTCCCTCCCCGAGCTCGCGGCCGAACCGCTGCTCCAGCCCAACGGGCAGGCCTGGCTCAAATCCTCAGCGCAGATGCTTCAGCTCGGCAAGGAAATCATCCGCGCCGCAGGGTATGGCGCAGCGGACCTCAAACAGCTGATGGCGCAGACCGAGGCGCTCGCCGACTTCTGCCGGATTGACCCGGTGACTGACATGGGCTGGAAGCAGCCGGTGGTCCCCGAGGCATCGGTCATAGGCATCAGCCGGGACCCGCACGATGAACTGGTGCAGCGCTGTGAGGCCGGGATCAGCAGGCGGTTCCCCGGAATATCAGGCTCAGCCCACAAGGACATGCGCTCGCGGCTGGAGCACGAGCTGGGAATCATCAGGAACCTCGGGTTTTCCTCCTATTTCCTCACGGTCGCGGAGGTCTCCCGGATGATCATGGACATGGGGGTCAGGGCAGCCGCCCGCGGTTCCGGGGCCTCCAGCCTGGTCAACTACCTGATTGATGTCAGCCAGGTGGACCCCCTGCAACACGACCTGATCTTCGAACGTTTCCTGTCCCGGGACCGGGCCACGTTGCCGGACATCGACATCGACGTCGAAAGCGCCGAACGGCACAACGTGTACCGGCGGATCTTTGACCGATTCGGTTCCGAGCGCGTCACGCTGATGAGCATGCAGAACGGGTACCGCGCACGCGGTGCCGTCCGCGACGCCGGGATGGCCCTGGGGATGGACGATGACGACGTCGGTGAGATAGCCAAGCAGCTGTGGCGTTTTTCGGCCCGGAAATTCCGTGAGGCACTGGTTGAGAAACCTGAGCTGCGGGAGTTCGCCGGGCGGGTGGAACAACGGGACTTCGCCGAAAACCAGCAGCTTGACCTGCTGGTGGACCTCACGGAACGGCTGGACCGGCTGCCCCGTCATATCTCCATGCATCCCTGCGGGGTGATCCTGGGCGATGCCACGCTGCTTGACCGGACCCCTGTGCAGCCCAGCGGGCTGGGGCTGCCCATGAGCCAGTTCGATAAACACGACATGGATCCCATGGGCATGCTCAAGCTTGATGTCCTGGGGGTCAGGATGCAGAGCGCGATGGCGTTTGCCGTCCGGGAAGTCATCCGGATCCATCCTTCCAAAGCGGAAGTGGTGGCGGCAGGGGCCCACCCTGCAGGTCCTGACGGGACCGGGCCGGACTACATCGCCGAGAA
Organism: Pseudarthrobacter sp. MDT1-22; assembly: GCF_054511035.1. Classification (NCBI taxonomy): domain Bacteria; kingdom Bacillati; phylum Actinomycetota; class Actinomycetes; order Micrococcales; family Micrococcaceae; genus Pseudarthrobacter; species Pseudarthrobacter sp. MDT1-22. The sequence continues at coordinate 131,575 of NZ_JBTNDK010000007.1, forward strand.
CGGCCACATCGACCTCAACGCCGTGCCGCTGGATGATGAACCAACCTACGAACTGATCCGCAGCACCCACACCCTGGGCTGCTTCCAGATCGAGTCACCCGGCCAGCGTGAACTGATCGGCAAGCTGGCGCCGCGTGAGTTCAATGACCTCATCATCGACATTTCGCTGTTCCGGCCAGGCCCCATGAAATCGGACATGGTGCGGCCTTTCCTGGAGCACCGGCACGGCTTCGCGCCGGAGGTGTACCCGCACCCGGACCTGAAACCCGTGCTGCAGGAAACCCATGGCGTCACTGTCTTCCATGAACAGATCCTGAAAACCTTCCACGTGATGACCGGCTGCGGCCTGGCACGCGCGGATGAGTTCCGCCGGGCGCTCGGCAACGAGGTCCACGAGCTGAAAGTGGAAGAGTTCTTCCGCAAGGAGGCCCGGGTCAAGGGGTACTCCCCGGAAGTGGTGGACAAGGTCTGGGGGACCCTGAAAGCCTTTGGCAGTTTCGGCTTCTGCAAGGCGCACGGTGCGGCATTTGCCGTTCCCACCTACCAGTCCGCCTGGCTCAAGACGCACCACCCCGAGGCTTTCCTAGCCGGGCTGTGGGAACACGATCCCGGAATGTACCCCAAACGGCTGCTGGTGGCCGAGGCCCGCAGGCTGGGCATCCCCATCCTGCCGCTGGACATCAACCGCAGCCAGGCCGAGTACCGGGTGGAACGGGTGACGGACGGGCCGGACGCCGGCAAGCTGGGGATCAGGCTGAGCCTTAACGGCATCTATGGCCTGTCCGGGACCGAGCTCAAGCGGATTGTCGCCGGCCAGCCCTACGACTCCCTGGCTGACCTCCGTGCCCGGTCCAGGCTGAGCAAGCCAAGCATCAAAAGGCTCGCCCAGCTGGGTGCCTTTGACTCCCTGCACCGTGAATCGGGAGGCGCCGCCAACCGCGCAGACCTCGTCCAGCACCTGCAACAGCTCCAGGCCGCGGGCGGTACCCGGAAGGGCCTCGACATCATGGACGGGCAGCTGTCCCTGCCGCTGGGGGATGTGGAGCTGCGGAACGTCAAGCCCGGGCTTCCCGCGCCCACCCTGGTGGAAAACGTCCGGGCAGAACTGGACCTGATGGCCATTGATGTCAGCGGGCACCTGATGGACAGCCACCGGCCCATGCTGGACCGGTTGGGGGTCACCACTGCAGACAAACTGTTGAGCCTGCGCAACGGCACCGAGGTGCTGGTGGCCGGGGTGCGCATCGCCACCCAGACACCGCCCATGCGTGGCGGCCGGCGGGTGGTGTTCATCAGCATCGACGATGGCACCGGCTGCGTCGACTCCGTGTTTTTCCATGAAGCCCAGGAACAGGCGGGGCTGCTGCTGTTCGGCACCAGGCTGCTGCTGATCCGGGGCACCACCCGGCGGACAGGTCCCCGGGGAATCAGCCTGAGCGCCAGCATGGCCTGGGACCTGAGCCGGGTGGAATCCCTGCCGTTCGCGGCGGATCGGGTGGAGAGCACCGATGTGCCGCATCCTTTGGACGGGATCAGCCGAAGCCTGGCGATTACCGGAATGGGCGGCTGAGCGGCCGCGGTCCCGTTGGTCGGCCTCCCGGGAACCCGATAGCATTGACGATGGCTGGCTGTGGTCCCCGTACGCCGCAAGCTATGAAGCCTAAAACTTTGAATAGGAGACACCCGTGTCAGATGCCCAGCAGATCACCCTCATCGTCGATGGCGAAGAGACCAAGGTGACTACCGGGACAACCGGTGCGGAACTCTTCTTTGAGCGCCGCGATGTTGTTGTTGCCCGCGTCAACGGCGAGCTGAAGGACCTGGACCAGGAGCTGCCCGAGGGCGCCGAGATCGAGGGCGTCACCATCGATTCCCCGGACGGACTGGACGTACTCCGCCACTCCACCGCCCACGTCATGGCCCAGGCCGTGCAGCAGCTGCGCCCGGACGCCAAGCTGGGCATCGGCCCGTACATCACCGACGGCTTCTACTTCGACTTCGACGTCGCAGAACCGTTCACCCCCGAGGACCTCAAGACCCTCGAGAAGATGATGCTCAAGATCGTCAACCAGAACCAGAAGTTCGTCCGCCGCGTGGTCAGCGAGGACGAGGCCCGCGAGGCCATGAAGAACGAGCCCTACAAGCTCGAACTCCTGGGGAAGAAGAACAACGCCGCCGAAGCCGGCGAGGGCGTCAACGTCGAGGTCGGCGCCGGCGACATCACCATCTACAACAATGTCGAGCGCAAAGAGGGCACCACGGTCTGGTGCGACCTCTGCCGCGGCCCGCACCTGCCCAACACCAAGCTCATCTCCAACGCCTTCGCCCTGACCCGATCCTCCTCCGCGTACTGGCTGGGCAACCAGAAGAACCAGCAGCTGCAGCGCATCTACGGCACCGCCTGGCCCACCAAGGAAGCGCTCAAGGCCTACCAGGAGCGCATCGCCGAGGCTGAGCGGCGCGACCACCGCAAGCTCGGCGTCGAACTTGACCTGTTCTCCTTCCCTGACGAGCTGGGCTCCGGCCTGCCCGTGTTCCACCCCAAGGGCGGCATTATCCGCAAGGAGATGGAGGACTACTCCCGCCAGCGCCACGTCGACGCCGGCTACGAGTTCGTCTACACGCCCCACATCACCAAGGGTCACCTGTACGAAGTCTCGGGCCACCTGGACTGGTACAAGGAGGGCATGTTCCCGGCCATGCATGTGGACGCGGAACTCAACGAGGACGGCACCGTGCGCAAGCCCGGCCAGGACTACTACCTGAAGCCGATGAACTGCCCCATGCACAATCTGATCTTCCGCTCGCGTGGACGGTCCTACCGCGAACTGCCCCTGCGTCTCTTCGAGTTCGGTTCGGTCTACCGGTACGAAAAGTCCGGCGTGGTACACGGCCTGACCCGGGTCCGTGGCATGACACAGGACGACGCCCACATCTACTGCACCCGCGAGCAGATGAAGGACGAACTCACCAAGACCCTGAAGTTCGTGCTCGACCTGCTGAAGGACTACGGCCTGAACGACTTCTACCTGGAGCTGTCCACCAAGGACCCGGAGAAGTACGTCGGCGAAGACGCAGCCTGGGAAGAAGCTACCCGGACACTCGCCGAAGTGGCCGAGGAATCCGGCCTGGAACTCGTCGCGGATCCGGGCGGCGCGGCCTTCTACGGCCCGAAGATCTCCGTCCAGACCAAGGATGCACTCGGGCGAACCTGGCAGATGTCCACCATCCAGCTGGACTTCAACCTCCCGGAACGCTTCGAGCTGGAATTCCAGGCAGCTGACGGCACGCGCCAGCGTCCTGTGATGATCCACCGTGCGCTCTTCGGTTCCATCGAGCGGTTCATGGGTGTCCTCACCGAGCACTACGCCGGCGCGTTTCCCGCGTGGCTTTCCCCCGTGCAGGTGGTGGGCATCCCGGTGGCCGAAACGTTCAACGAATACATGTTCGACGTCGTTGACCAGCTCAAGGCGGCGGGCATCCGCGCAGAGGTGGATACGTCCTCGGACAGGTTCCCCAAGAAGATCCGCACCGCCAGCAAGGACAAGATCCCGTTTGTCCTGATCGCCGGCGGCGACGACGCCGAGGCGGGCGCGGTGTCCTTCCGTTTCCGTGACGGGAGCCAGGACAACGGCGTGCCGGTGGCCGAGGCCGTCAAGCGGATCACGGAAGCCGTCCGTAACCGGACCAGCTAGCGGAAACGGATAAGAACACGGTGCAGGAGAACACAGGCGCAGGCTATCCAGGGGATGCCGGCGTGACAGATGACTTTGAGCTCGCGGGCGTGCCGGATGCTTTCCAGCGCCTGTGGACTCCGCACCGGATGGCCTACATCAAGGGCGGCCAGCACCAGTTCAAGGGCGAGTTCGACTGTCCCTTCTGCGTGGGTCCGGGCCGGACTGACGAGGAAGCCCTGATCGTCTACCGGGGGAAGACCAGTTACGTGGTCCTCAACCTGTTTCCCTACAATCCGGGGCACCTCCTGGTCTGCCCGTACCGGCATGTCCCGGACTACACGGACCTCACGGTGGAAGAGACCGCGGAATTTGCGGAGATCACCCAGACGGCCATGCGGGTCCTGCGCAAGGTGGCGAACCCGGGCGGGTTCAACCTCGGCATGAACCAGGGCGTAGTTGGCGGGGCAGGAATCGCCGCGCACCTGCACCAGCACATCGTGCCGCGCTGGGGCGGGGACGGCAACTTCTTCCCCATCATTGCCCAGACCAAGGCCATCACGCAGACCCTGGATGAAGTCCGCCAGCAGGTTGCAGAGGCCTGGCCCGGGGAGACGGATGCTGAATAGGCATGCGCGCGGGTTTTTCACCGCGCTTTTCACTCCGCTTGCGCGCTGGCTCCTGAAAATCGGTGTTTCCCCTGATGCTGTGACGGTCATCGGAACCGCCGGCGTGGTGGTGGGTGCGTTGGTCTTCTACCCCCTCGGCCAGCTCTGGTGGGGGACCCTGTTCATTACCGCGTTCATTTTCTCGGACGTGCTTGACGGCATTATGGCCCGGCTGCGGGACACTGGCGGCCGCTGGGGAAACTTCCTGGACTCCACCCTGGACAGGATCGCCGACGGCGCGCTGTTCGCGGGTGTGGCCATCTGGTTCTTCACCGGGGGCGACGATTACGCCATCGCCGTCGCCGCCATGCTGTGCCTCGTTTTGGGCATGGTGGTCTCGTATGCGCGGTCCAAGGCCGAATCCCTTGGCTTCACGGCGAATGTGGGCATCGCCGAGCGCGCCGAGAGACTGGTTTCGGTGCTCGTGGTCACCGGATTTACCGGCCTGGGATTGCCCCCGGTGGTTCTTCTGGTGACGCTTGGACTCCTGGCCTTGGCCAGCCTCATCACGATCATCCAGCGCGTAGCCACCGTCCACCGCCAGGCCTTTGCGGAGTCCGCAGCTTCGGATTAAGCCTGATTAAGCCCGCCGCCTGCCGTGGGACTAGTATTGTGACTGCCCGGTCAATGGATCCGGCAACCCGGTGCGTGTACTTTCGGTTTCTTGCCGCCCTCACGCCCGGCGAAGATCATCTATCTACCCATAGGGGTTTTTGTGTCTACACCTGATGTAAGCAGCGAAGCCGGTTCGTCCGCGAACAGCGTCACGGGCAGCAACCGCGTCAAGCGGGGCATGGCCGAGATGCTCAAGGGCGGCGTCATCATGGACGTCGTCAACGTTGAACAGGCCCGCATCGCCGAAGACGCCGGTGCCGTTGCAGTGATGGCGCTCGAACGCGTTCCGGCCGATATCCGTGCCCAGGGCGGCGTGTCCCGGATGTCGGACCCGGACATGATCGAGGCGATCATCGCAGCCGTGTCCGTCCCGGTCATGGCCAAGGCCCGGATCGGCCACTTCGTGGAGGCCCAGGTCCTGCAGTCGTTGGGCGTGGACTACATTGACGAGTCCGAGGTCCTGACCCCGGCCGACTACGTCCACCACATCGACAAGTGGAACTTCAAGGTTCCCTTCGTCTGTGGCGCCACGAACCTTGGTGAGGCGCTGCGCCGCATCAACGAGGGCGCGGCCATGATCCGTTCCAAGGGTGAGGCCGGCACCGGCGACGTCTCCAACGCCACCGGGCACATGCGCCAGATCCGCGCCGAGATCGCCAAGCTTGCCGCTCTGCCCGAGGACGAGCTCTACGTCGCGGCCAAGGAACTGCAGGCCCCGTACGAACTGGTCAAGGAAGTTGCCGCGGCCGGTAAGCTCCCGGTGGTGCTGTTCACCGCGGGCGGCATCGCCACCCCAGCCGACGCTGCGATGATGATGCAGCTCGGCGCTGACGGCGTGTTCGTCGGTTCGGGCATCTTCAAGTCCGGCAACCCGGCCCAGCGTGCCGCTGCCGTGGTCAAGGCCACCACGTTCTTCGATGACCCCGACGTCATTGCCAAGGCCTCCCGCGGCCTCGGCGAGGCCATGGTGGGCATCAACGTCGACGAGATCCCGCAGCCGCACCGCCTCTCCGAGCGCGGCTGGTAACAGCTCCAAAGCAGTACGACGGCGGCGGGTCACTTTTCGAAGGTGGCCCGCCGCCGTCGTCGGTGGTTGAGCCTGTCGAAACCCCATCGATTGCTCCGTAACCGCCGTTATGGGCCCTCAAAACGGCTGTTACGGAGCAACCGATGAGGGGGTTAGTCGAGGCCGCGGCGTTTCAGCAGGGGCTCCAGCCGGGCGTCCCGGCCGCGAAGCGCGCGGAAGGATTCCAGCGGGTCCCTGCTGTTGCCGCGGGAGAGCAGCTCCTGGCGGAAGCGTTCACCGTTGGTGCGCGTTATGCCGCCGTTCTCGGTGAACCAGTCCACGGTTTCGGCATCCAGCGCCTCACTCCAGATGTACGAGTAATAGCCGGCCGCATAGCCAGCCCCGGCGAAGATGTGCTGGAAATAGCCGGTGCGATAACGCGGCGGGATCAGGGCATGAGCCACGCCCACGGCCGCGAGGGACTTCGCCTCAAACGCCAGGACGTCGTCGGGGATTTCGGTTTCGTCCAGCACATGCCAGGCCAGGTCCAGCAGCGCGGCACCGAGGTATTCCGTGGTCCCGAAGCCTTCGCCCCAGAGCCGTGAGTCGTTCAGCTTGTCCACCACCTGCTGCGGAAGCGGTTCGCCGGTGGCGTGGTGCCGGGCATAATGGGCAAGCACCTCCGGCCACAGGATCCACATCTCGTTGACCTGCGACGGGTATTCCACAAAGTCACGGGGGACAGCAGTCCCGGCGAACCGCGGATACGTCACGTTCGACAACAAGCCGTGGAGTGCGTGTCCGAACTCGTGGAAAGTGGTGCGTAGCTCGTCCAGCGTCAGGAGTGTGGGCTCGCCTGCCGGCGGCTTGGAGATGTTGAGGTTGTTGATCACCACGGGCCGGGTGCCCAGCAGGCCCGACTGGTCCACCAGCGAGTTCATCCAGGCGCCGCCCCGCTTGGATTCGCGGGTGTAGTAGTCGCCCAGGAACAATCCCAGTCCGCTGCCGTCCTGGTCCCGGACTTCCCAGACGCGGACATCCGGGTGGTAGCCTGCGAGGTCCTTGCGTTCGTGGAACGTGATGCCGTAGAGGGATGTGGCGGCGAAGAAGACGCCGTCCCGGAGCACGCGTTCCAGCTCGAAATAGGGGCGGAGTGCCTGCTCGTCCACGGCGTATTTTTCCCGCCGCACCTTGGCTGAGTAAAACGCCCAGTCCCAGGCCTCCAGCGGATGCCCTGCCGCCTCGGTCAGGGCCGCAGCCTCGGCGTCGGCATTGCGCACAGCCGCCGGGGCCAGCCTGGTCAGCATGGACTGGACCGCGTCAAAGTCGCGGGCCGTCTGGCGGTCCACCACGAGTTCGGCATAGTTGGCGAAACCCAGAAGGGCTGCCTTTTCAGCGCGCAGGCGTGCCGTCGACCTGGCCAGTTCCAGGACGTCCAGGCTGCCGCCATCACTGCCCCGGCCGATGGAAGCTTCAAACAGCCGACGGCGGATGTCCCGGTTTTCGAGGGCAGCCAGGGCAGGCTGGTTGCTGGGCTGGATCAGCGTCAGCAGGAATTTTCCGTCGTGGCCAACGGCGCGGGCCGCCTCAGCAGCGCTGGCGACATCGTCCGCCGGCAAGCCGGCCAGTTCGGCTGCCGTGTCCAGCAGCAAGGCAGAAGATTTCATGGCCTCCTTGACCCGCTGGCCAAACTCCGTGCCCAGTTTGGACAGCTCCGCGTTGATTTCCTTCAGCCGTTCCTGGTCCGGCTTTTCGAGCTGGATCCCGGACTGGCGGAATTCCTTCACGTACTCCTCCACGAGCCGGACGGACTCACCGTCCTGCCCGGAGGTGTCAATCGCCGCGAACCTGTCGAACAGTGCCCGGTTGAGGTAGATCTCGTCCTGATGCGCCGAAATGCGGGGTGAGAGTTCGGTTTCCAGGTCACGGATTTCGTCTGTTGCGTCGGCTGAGGCAAGGGTGAAGAAGGAGTCGGCCGCCCGCTGGAGCAGTTGGCCGGACTTCTCCATGGCCAGGGCCGTGTTCTCGAAGTCCGCCGGCGCCGGGTTGTCCACGATCGCCAGGATTTCCACCAGATGTTCCGTCAGGCCAGCGTCGATGGCTTCGGCGTAATCGGTTGGTTTGATCCGGGCAAAAGGCGGCAGCCCATAGGGCAGCGCGCTGGCGCTGAGGAGGGGATTCGTCATCACGCTAACCTTTCACACTGGCGCATGCTTCTCAACGCGCGGCTTTGCCGAATTTGCGCGGCGGCCAGACCTACAATGACGCTTATGGGGAAAAGGTTGGGCGCTGCTTCGGTGCGCGCTGTTGCTGTTCGTTCCGCTGCTGCGGTGTCCGCCGGCGCCCTGGCCGCTGCCCTGCTGGCAGGATGCGGCCTGGTCGCCGAACAGACCGCTCCTTCCTCCGGTGCAGCTGCGAGTACCGGCGCCGGGACAAGGCAGCCAAGCCCGACGGCGACCCCCACCCCGACGCCCACTCCCACCCCCGGCGCGGGGCCGGCCTGCCCCACGCTGCGGTGCACGTCCGTCGTCGTGACCGGCGACATGCTGGTCCACACCCAACTCTGGCAACAGGCCCGCGACGATGCCGCCGCAGCAGACAAACCAGGGCTGGACTTCACCCCGCTCCTCGAAGGCCAACGAAAGTACATCCACGCCAGCGACCTCGCTATCTGCCACCAGGAAACGCCCGTGGCCGGGCCCGATGGCCCGTTCTCCGCGTACCCGTCATTCAACGTCCCGCCGCAGATCATCACAGCCGTTAAGGCGGTGGGGTACCAGGCCTGCACGACCGCGAGCAACCACACGATCGACCGGAGCACGGACGGAGTACTGCGTACCCTGGACGCCCTGGATGCGGCGGGGCTGAAGCACACCGGTTCCTACCGCACCCAGACCGAGTCGCAGGGAATCCTGATCCTGCAGACCAACGCCGCCAAGATTGCGATCATCCAGGGAACCTACGGGCTCAACGGCCAATACCCTGAATACGACTGGCAGGTGGACATGCTGGACGCGCCCACCATGATCGCCAAGGCCGTGAAGGCGCGGGCTCTCGGCGCGGACATCGTGCTCGGTGCCATGCACGCCGGCGACGAGTATGCCAGTGAAGCCAACGCTCAGCAGCAGGAGGTGGCCCACGCCCTGGTGGACAGCGGCCAGTTCACCATGATCTACGGCCACCACACCCACTCGGTGCTGCCCATCGAAAACTACAAGGGAACCTGGATCGTCTACGGCCTGGGCAACGGAGTCGCCGAACTGTCGCCCTGGTACGTAGTGAACAACGAGGGCCTGCTCGTGCGGGCACAGTTCAGCCAGGACGCAGCCGGGAAGTGGACGGCGTCGGACCTGACCTGGGCCCCCTCGGTGATTGTCCGCGACCCGTACCGCTGGTGCTCGGTGGCAACCGATGCACCGCAAGGCGTCTGTGCAACTCCCGAGGCCGACGCCGCCACCAGGGTGAGGACCGCCACGGTGGTGGACTCGATGGGCGCGGCTGCTGCCGGCGCGCACGAACTGCTGATCACCAAGGATCCCTGAGACGGTTCGACGGGGAAATCGTCCGCGCAGCGCTACTCAGCGCGGACGGCGCGTTGCGTGCTCCCGGGCCAGCACCGCGTAGCGGTCGTCCGGGGCGCCGGCCGTGAAGGTGCCGTATTTACGCTCGGCGGCGGTCCTTATGAGGAAGTCGGCGATGGCAGGGTTCTTGGGCAGCAGCGAACCGTGCAGGTAGCTGGCCACCACATTCTTGTAGCGCGCGCCCTCGTGGCCGTCGCTGCTGTTGTTGCCGGTACCTTTCGCGGTGGTCCCCAACGGCCGGACGCCCGCACCCAGCGTGGTCTGCCCGCTGTGGTTCTCGTATCCCAGCACCTCGCCGAACTCTTCGGTGGCCACTCGGACGTTGCCGATCAGGCGCTCGTCCGTGCCGTGTGTCTCCACGTCCAGGACACCGATGCCCGGTATGACCGAGCCTAAGCGGGTCTTGAAGAAGCGCCCGAACAGCTGGTACAGCCCGCAGATCACCAGCATGGGTGCGCCGTCCTCGGCCAGCTTCGTGAGGACGCCGGCCTGCGACTGCAGGTCGTCCTTGATGACCAGCTGTCCGCTGTCCTGGCCGCCGCCCCCGACAATCAGGTCAACGTCGGCCGGAAACTCGTCGCCGACGTTGTACTCCAACAGATCCGGGGTGAAGCCGTGCCAGCTGATCCGCTGCTTGAGCACCAGGGCGTTGCCCCAGTCGCCGTAGATGTTCATGTCCCGCGGGTAGAGCTGCAGGACCCGGATGGTCCCCTTGGAATTCTGTTCGACGCCGTCCGGCCCGATGCCGGTTGATTCAGCGGTCATGAGACCACCTCCACTGTGGTGATTTTGGACAGCTCGCGGCGGATGGCCAGCATGGCTGTGTAGGTGCAGAAGATCCGCTTCGGTTTGCCCTTGGCGTCCCGGATGAACGCGGCGAGTGCGGGCGCGATCTCCGGCTGGACCCCGCCGATCCGGACGTCGTCATACTGCAGCCGCAGCGCCATGTCGTAGGCGCGGGAACCTGTCAGCTGGTCCACGCCGCCGTCGCGGAGCGAATCGAATTCCACGTCCCAGAGCCAGGACATGTCCCGGCCGTCGGCGTAGTTGTCGTTGATGGCGATCATGGTGGCGTAACCGCCCGCGGGGAAGGACTTCAGTCCCAGCCGGAAACCGCTGGGGTTCTTCACCAGGACGAGGTCCAGGGGCTGGCCGTCCACCGTGAGGCTTTCGCCGCGGCCGAACGCCGGCTCCACCTGGGACAGCGCGGTGAGCAGGGTGGCGTGGTCGGCTGTGGCGGCACCGCCGCCACAGATGCTGCGGGCCAGGGTCAGCGCCGCAGCCGCGTTAAAGATGTTGTAGACGCCGCGGAGCTTCATCGCGGTGGTGACCGTGGCGCCGTCGTACTCAAAATCGGCGGTGTCCGGCCCCACTTTGCGGAGTACGACGTCGGCGGCTGGCTTGTGGGGGAGCGCTGCGGGGGCGGGGCTGCCGGGCGCTGCCCGCATGTCGTCGTCGTTGGGGAACGTGCTAAGGAGCGAATCGTCCAGGCCGAAGTACTGGACGTCCTGGCCGGTGAGGGTTTCCGCGATGCGGGCCACCCGCGGATCCTCCCGGTTGAGGACCACGGTTCCGGTGGTTTTGTCGGCGATGTGCTGCAGCAGCTGGGCCGTATTGTCGATCTCGCCGAACCGGTCCAATTGGTCACGCAGGACGTTGAGCAGCAGGCTGTACCGCGGCGGAACACGGTTCACAAAATGCGTGGCGTGGGCTTCGTCGAGCTCCAGCACGGCGACGTCGGCCCGGAGCCTGCCGCGCCAGTCCACTTCGCCCAGCAGGGCCGCCGCCACGCCGCGGGTGAAATTGCTGCCGGTGCGGTTGGTGAAGACCTTCAGGCCCTGGCTTTCCAGGAGTTCCACCACCATCTTGGTGGTAGTGGTTTTGCCGTTGGTTCCGCTCACCACGGCGACGCCGTGGGGGAGCGTGGAGAGTGTCCGCTGCATAAAGCCGGGATCGATTTTTTCGACCACCAGCCCGGGCAGCGCGGACCCTCCGCCCCTGAGCCGGGACACCCGGCGGACCAGCTTGCCGAGCGGAACACTGATGTAAAGCATGCTCTGTAATATATCCCAGCAACGGCATAGAACCCTTCCCGGAAGCGCTTCCGGCGCCGCCCCGGGACCAGCGCACATTATGCTGATTGGATGACAAACCCCCTTTCGGCTGCTTCTGCACGCGTGGGCTCGGGCCTCCGGATCGGCGTCCTGGCACTTCAGGGCGACTTCCGCGAACACCTCCGGGCCGTGGAAGCTGCGGGTGCCGCCGGCGTCGGAATCCGCCGCCCCTCCGAACTGGACGGCCTGGACGGCCTCATCATTCCCGGCGGAGAATCCACGGCCATCGACAAGCTGGCCCGCGCCTTTGAGCTGGCCGGACCGTTGAAGGACCGGATCCGCGACGGACTGCCGGTCTACGGTTCCTGCGCCGGCATGATCCTCCTCGCCGACGAGATCGCCGATCCGGCCACAGACCTGGCCGGCAACCCGCAGCAGACCTTCGGCGGCCTGGACATCACAGTGCGGCGCAACGCCTTCGGCCGCCAGCGCGAGTCATTCGAAACGGACCTGGATTTCAAGGGCCTGGACTTCAGCGCCACGGAATCCGGTGTCGCTCCGGTGCACGCGGTGTTCATCCGCGGACCCTGGGTGGAACGCGTCGGCGACGGCGTGGACATACTGGCACAGGTGGAGCCCGCAGACCCTGAGCACGCGTCCCACGCGGCGACTCTGCCGGGGACAGCTAGAATTGTTGCAGTGCGTTCCGGCCACCTGCTGGCCACCTCCTTCCACCCGGAAGTGACTGGGGAGAAACGCGTACATGAACTTTTTATCCGCATGATCAGAGGAGACGCGTAAAGCATGTCAGGACACTCCAAATGGGCGACTACCAAGCACAAGAAGGCCATCCTCGATAGCCGCCGTGCAAAATCGTTCGCCAAACTGATCAAGAACATCGAAGTCGCCGCGCGTATGGGCGGACCGGACCTCGCCGGCAACCCGGGCCTGGAACTCGCCGTCACCAAGGCCAAGAAGACCTCCGTTCCGGCCGACAATATCGACCGTGCCATCAAGCGTGGCGCCGGCCTCACCGGCGAAGTGGTTGACTACACCGAGATCATGTACGAATGCCGCGGCCCGCAGGGTTCGGCGCTGCTGATCGAGTGCCTCACGGACAACAAGAACCGAGCCGCCTCCGAGGTCCGCCTGGCCATCTCCCGCAACGGCGGCACCATCGCCGATCCCGGTTCGGTGAGCTACCTGTTCAGCCGCAAGGGCGTTGTCTCGCTGCCGAAGAACGGCCTGAGCGAGGACGACGTCCTGATGGCCGTCCTCGACGCCGGAGCCGAGGAAGTCAAGGACAACGGGGAAAGCTTCGAGATCCACTCCGAGCCGACCGACCTCCAGGCCATCCGCGATGCCCTCAAGGAAGCCGGAATCGAATACGAGACCGACGAGGCCGAGTTTGTGCCGTCCATGCAGGAGCCGCTGGACCTCGATGCCGCCAAGAAGTTCATGAAGCTCGTGGACGCCCTGGAAGAGCTCGACGACGTCCAGAACGTGTACAGCAACGCCGACCTCAGCGACGAAGTCCAGGCCGCCCTGGAAGCCGAGTGACCTTCGGCTTTGTGGCCTAAGGCGGATGTCCCAGGGTGACCCTGCGCGTATTAGGCGTTGACCCGGGCCTCACCCGGTGCGGCATCGGCGTGGTGGACGTCGAGCGGAACAGGCGCGCCACAATGGTGGCAGTCGGAGTGGTGGGTACCTCTCCCGAGGAGACCCTGGACCAGCGCCTGCTGGTTATTGCCTTGGCCATCGACGAGTGGCTGGACCGCTACGAACCCCAGGTGCTCGCCGTCGAACGCGTTTTTTCCCAGCTCAACGTCAGCACGGTAATGGGCGTGGCACAGGCCTCCGGTGTGGTGATTGCCGCCGCGGCCCGGCGCGGCATCCCGGTGGCTCTGCATACGCCGTCGGAAGTGAAAGCAGCGGTGACCGGCAGCGGTACCTCCAACAAGGAAGCCGTGACCAAACTCGTCACAAAAATCCTCAGGCTGGACGCGCCGCCGCGGCCGGCGGACGCTGCAGATGCCCTGGCCCTTGCCATCACCCACGCCTGGCGCGCGGGCAGCGGAGCCGCGGTGGCCACCACCGGCCCCGGCAGCCTGTCGCTGACGCCTGCCCAGCGCGCGTGGGCCGATGCCGAGGTGAAAGCGCGCCGCGCACGCTGAATGTCCGGGGCGCTTGCTAGGGTATTCGTAGATATGTTCGGATAGCCGGTCCTACCCCCAAGAGCCCGGCAGTACACCAGGAGCCCGGCTTTGATCAGTTTCCTTCGCGGAACCGTAGCGCACGTTGGCCTTTCCGCTGCCGTGATCGACCTCAACGGGGCGGGCATGAGCGTCAACGCTACACCGCAGACCCTCAGCCGCCTCCGCACCGGCGAGGAAGGCAAGCTCTTCACGTCGCTGATCGTGCGCGAGGATTCCCTCACCCTGTTCGGTTTTGCCACCGACGACGAACGCGAGGTCTTCGATGTCCTGCTCAGCGTCAGCGGCGTAGGTCCGCGGCTCGCGCTGGCGGTGCTCGCCGTGCACGAGCCTGAAGCGATCAGGGTTGCCGCGCACACGAGTGACAGCAAGACGTTCACCACGGTGCCCGGCATCGGCCCCAAAGTGGCCGGCCGGATTGTGCTGGAACTGGCCGGCAAGCTGGTGCCCCACGGAACGGCAGGTGCCGCCGGCGTGTCCACTCCGGCCGAAGCGGCCTGGAAGCCCCAGGTGGTGGCGGCCATGACCAGCCTCGGGTGGTCGGAAAAGGATGCCGGTGCCAGCATCGAGAAGGCCCTTGCAGACGATCCCGAGGTGGAATTCCGTGGCAATGTGGCCGAGATCCTGCGGACCACGCTGCGCTGGCTGGGCCAGGACGGCGCGCGGGCCGGTAACCGCGTAGGCAGCCGTGGCTGAGCCTTCTGTGGTGGCGGCTGGGGAGGAACCCGAGGAACGGGCGATTGAAGCCGCCCTCCGGCCGAAGAACCTCGATGACTTCGTCGGCCAGCACCGGGTCCGCAGGCAACTCTCGCTGGTCCTGCAGGCCTCCCGGATGCGGGGGCGCAGCGCGGACCACGTGCTGTTTTCCGGCCCTCCGGGCCTCGGCAAAACAACCCTGGCCATGATCGTGGCCGCTGAAATGAACGCGCCACTGCGGATCAGCAGCGGTCCGGCCATCCAGCACGCCGGCGACCTCGCCGCCATCCTTTCCTCCCTTTCCGAAGGGGAGGTCCTCTTCCTGGACGAGATCCACCGGATGTCCAGGCCGGCAGAGGAAATGCTCTACATGGCCATGGAAGATTTCCGTGTGGACATTGTGGTGGGCAAGGGCGCCGGGGCCACCGCCATTCCGTTGGAACTGCCGCCCTTCACCCTGGTGGGTGCCACCACGCGCGCCGGTCTGCTGCCCGGCCCGCTTCGGGACAGGTTCGGGTTCACCGGGCATTTGGAGTTCTACAGCGTTGCCGAGCTCGAACTGGTGCTCAGGCGCTCCGCCGGCCTGCTGGACCTCAAGGTCAACTCTGCGGGCTTCAGCGAAATTGCCGGCCGGTCCCGCGGTACGCCACGTATCGCCAACCGCCTGCTCCGCCGGGTCCGGGACTGGGCACTCGTGCATGGGATTGAGCAGATTGATGCCCGCGCCGCTTCCGCTGCCCTGGACATGTATGAAGTGGATAAGCGAGGCCTGGACCGGCTGGACCGGGCAGTCCTGGAGGCACTCATTACGAAGTTCGGCGGGGGACCCGTGGGACTTTCCACCCTGGCCATTGCGGTGGGGGAGGAGACCGAGACCGTGGAAACGGTGGCGGAACCGTTCCTGGTGCGCGAAGGCCTGCTGGGCCGGACGCCCAGGGGACGCATCGCCATGGCTCCGGCCTGGACCCACTTGGGTTTCGCCGTACCGGCAGGAGTTTTCGGGCAGGAACCGCTTGATCTGTTCGAACCGGACCCGGAAAGCGCCGAGTCCGCGGCCGAATGGGCACCGAACGGCCAATAGCACTGTCCTCCCAGCTTTTCCCTTTAGACTGGTATGACTCCCGGCACGTTCGGGTCTGTGTTCCCGCGACGGCTCCGAGGAGCCGCTGCCTGCCAGGCAGGATTCTCTGCAATGGGGAACGACGCGGACGCTGCCAAACACCCGATACGCCAGTACAGAACGGAATCTTCCCTGTGGATCCAATGAACATCGTCTTGTTCGCAATGCTCGGAATCTTTATCTTCATGATGTTCCGCCGCAACAAGAAGACCAAGGAGCAGCAGGCAACGCTGCAGTCCCAGTTCGAGCCCGGTGTTGAGGTCATGACAAGCTTCGGACTCTTCGGCCGGATTGTCTCCATGGACGACGCCGAGAACAAGGTTGTCCTGGAACTCTCGCCCGGGAACCTGGCCACCGTCCACCGCCAGTCAGTGACCAAGATCGTGGAGCCTGTCGAAGCCGAGACTCCGGTCGTCCCGGATGACGCCTCAGCCCTGACCACTGAAGAAGCGGGCACCCCGACGGCATCCGCCGAAACCCCGGACGAGACCCTGAAACGACACAACGACGAGGGCAAGAAGGACAGCTAGTCCTCGCCGCACGGCAGCCCGCGTTACAACACCTCTACGGCTGGGGATAACCGCCGGTGGGACTGATAGCTCCCGCCGGTGGTTCCTCCGTAAATAAGAGAAAGATTCACAATGGCACGAACTGGCCCTAACAACTCAGGCCTGAGGGTACTGGTGTGGCTCGGCGTAGTCCTCGCCGTGCTGACCGCCGTCCTGGCCGGCGGCACCCTTGCCGGACACGCAAGCTGGGCACCCAAACTGGCACTGGACCTCGAGGGTGGCACCCAGATGATCCTGGCGCCCAAGGTTGAGGGCGGTTCGGACATCAATGAAGAGCAGCTCAACCAGGCCGTGGCCATCATCCGCCAACGTGTGGATGGTTCAGGTGTTGCCGAAGCGGAAATCAGCACGCAGTCAGGCCGCAACGTAGTGGTCAGCCTTCCGGGTACACCCACGAAGGAAACCCGCGACCTGATCCAGGCCTCCGCGGACATGAACTTCCGTCCCGTATTGCTGAACGGCGACGGCGCGCCCGTCCCAACGGAATCCCTCACCCCCGAAGACCAGCTTCCGAAGCCCACGGCGGAGCCCGCCAACGGCAGCGATATCAACTGGATCACCGCGGACATCTACCGGCAGTTCGAAACCATGGACTGCAACAATCCTGCGCCGGAGAGCCCGGAAGCCTCCGATCCCACTAAACCCCTGGTTACCTGCGAACCGGCAACAGAGACCACGCCGGCCATCAAGTACATCCTGGGTCCAGTGGAGGTCAAGGGCGGCAACATTGTCACGTCCTCCTTCCAGCTGCAGCAGGGTGCGCAGGGCGCTGTGACCAACGACTGGGCCGTCAACATCCAGTTCGACGACGAAGGCACCGCCAAGTTCAAGTCGGTCACCGAACGCCTGAACCAGTTCTATGTGGCAGCCGGCGGCGAAACCGGCAACGACCCCAAGGCTCAGTTCGCCATCGTTCTCGACGACCAGGTCATTTCCGCGCCGCGCTCCTTGGCCGTCATCACCGACGGACGTCCGCAGATCACCGGCGGATTCACCGAACAGACCGCCAAGGTCCTTTCCGACCAGCTTCGCTTTGGTGCACTGCCCATCAGCTTCGAGATCCAGAGCGACCAGCAGATCTCCGCCACCTTGGGTGGCGAACAGCTCCGTATGGGCCTCCTTGCAGGCATCATCGGTTTGCTCCTGGTGGTGGTCTACTCACTCTTCCAGTACCGGGCCTTGGGCCTGGTGACCATTGCATCGCTGGTGGTGGCCGGCGCCCTGACCTATCTGGCCATCGCCCTCCTGGGCTGGACCGAAAACTACCGGCTTTCCCTGGCCGGCGTGGCTGGCCTCATCGTCGCCATCGGCCAGACCGCTGACTCGTTCATCGTCTACTTTGAACGCATCCGCGATGAACTCCGCGAAGGCCGTGGATTGGTCTCCGCGGTGGAGAACGGCTGGAAGCGGGCCAAGCGCACTGTCCTGGCCTCCAAGGCCGTGAACCTGCTGGCCGCGCTGGTGCTTTACTTTGTGGCCGTCGGCAACGTCCGCGGGTTCGCTTTCACGCTGGGTCTGACGGCCATTGCCGACCTCATCGTGGTCTTTATGTTCACGCACCCGACGCTGCAGCTCCTGGCGCGCACCAAGTTCTTCGGGGAGGGCCACCGGCTCTCCGGCCTGGATCCCAAGCGGCTGGGTGTTGTGCCGCTCTACCGCGGCGCCGGGCGCCTGCGCACGCCGGAGGCCAAGCCGTCCGTGGTCCGCGCCAAGAACACCGGCGCGGCGGCCGAGGCTGAACGACGCATGACCATCGCAGAACGCCGCCTCGCGGAAAAGCAGGAGCAGCTCACCGGCTCCTCCAAGAGCGCAGCCAAGGAGAACAAGTAATGTCCAGCAGCTTCGCCAATTTCGGCAACGAGCTCTACACCGGGAAGCGCTCCTACAACTTCGTCGGTGCCAAGAAACTGTGGTTCATCATCGCGGCGGTGGCGGTGGCGCTGTCCATCCTCATTCCGGTTGCCAAGGGTGGCTTCAACCTTGGCATCGAATTCCGCGGCGGTTCGGAGTTCACCGTCTCCAACGTGCAAAGCACCGACTCGGCCCTTGGTGAAAAAGTTGTCGAAGACGTTGTGGCCGGCAGCGTTCCGCGTGTCGCCAATGTCGCCGGTACCACCATGCGGATCCAGACGGACAAGCTCACGGATGACGAGACTCTCCGGATCAAGGAAGGCCTCACCTCGGCCTACGGCGTCACTAACAACGAGGTGACATCAACCTTTATCGGACCCACCTGGGGTGCGGATGTCACCAAGCAGGCCCTGATTGGCCTGATCGTCTTCGTGGCCCTGGCCGCGGTGCTGATGGCGCTGTACTTCCGGACCTGGAAGATGTCACTGTCTGCAATGGCTGGAATGCTGGTGACGATGATGATCACCGCCGGCGTGTATGCCCTCAGTGACTTCGAGGTGACGCCCTCAGCCATCATTGGGTTCCTGACGGTGCTCAGCTACTCCCTCTATGACACGGTGGTGGTCTTCGACAAGATTCGTGAGAACACCGCGGATCTCGATGCGTCCACGCGCCGTACTTTCGGTGAGGAAGTCAACCTCGCCGTCAACCAGACCCTGGTGCGTTCCATCAACACCATGATGGTGGCCATTCTCCCGGTCGGTGCCATCCTGTTCATCGGGGCCGGCCTGCTGGGGGCCGGCACGCTGCGCGACCTGTCGCTGGCACTGTTCGTCGGAATTCTGATCGGTACGGCGGCCACGATATTCATCGCTGCCCCGATGTATGCCTGGCTGCGCCAGAACGAACCTGACCTGGTGAAGCAGGCGAAACGCGTCGAACACCGCAGGTCCGCCAACAACGCCCGGACCGAAGAATCGGCTGAGCCCGCAGAGGCCTGACCTTTTGCATCAAAGCGGGCCGGGCGGCGTCGGAATACCGACGTCGCCCGGTCCGTTTCGCATTCAGGCGCCTGTTACATAAGTGAACTGGCGGGGGAATAGACTGGGGTAATTAAACAGTCGTGAGGGGTGCTTCATTGGAAGAACGTTCGGCGTCGGTGCCAGCGGCAGGCGGGGATAACAGTCCGGGACACGGAGTTCAGACCGGACTGACCGCTTCCGCACGCCCGGCGCCAGTTGTTCCCGTGGACAAATCGGGCGCCCGCCCTACATTTCCCGGACGCCGCGAACGTACCCGCTCCCGTCTGGCCCGGCTGACCGGCCGCGGCACGGCAACCTATTCGCCCATTCTTGAGCCGCTGCTGCGTACCGTCCGTGCGAACAACCCAAAAGAAGATTTTGATCTCATCCAGCGCGCCTTCGAGGTGGCTGAGCAGAGCCACCGTGGGCAGAAGCGCAAGAGCGGTGATCCCTACATCACCCACCCCGTGGCCGTAGCCACCATCCTCGCTGAGCTGGGCCTCAGCGGAACCACACTCGCCGCGGCACTGCTGCACGACACGGTCGAGGACACCCCTTACACACTGGCGGACCTCAAAAGGGACTTCGGTCCCGAGGTTGCCATGCTGGTGGACGGCGTCACCAAGCTGGACAAAGTCAGCTTTGGTGAAGCCGCGCAGTCCGAGACCGTCCGCAAGATGGTTGTGGCCATGGCCAAGGACATCCGGGTCCTGATGATCAAGCTCGCGGACAGGCTCCACAACGCCAGGACCTGGCGGTTTGTCTCCGCGGAGTCATCGGCACGAAAAGCCCGCGAAACCCTGGAAATATTCGCGCCCCTGGCCCACCGGCTGGGCATGAACACCATCAAATGGGAGTTGGAGGACCTGTCCTTCGCGGCCCTCTATCCAAAGGTCTATGAGGAAATCGTCCGGATGGTGGGCGACCGCACCCCGGAACGGGAGAAAAGCCTCGGCGTCATCCGGGACCAGATCACTGAGGATCTCCGTACTGCCCGGATCAAGGCCACCATCACCGGCAGGCCGAAGCACTATTACTCGATCTACCAGAAGATGGTCGTCCGGGACAAGGATTTCGACGACATCAACGACCTCATGGGCGTCCGTGTACTCGTCGATTCGGTCCGGGACTGTTACGCCGCCCTGGGCACTATGCATTCGCGCTGGAACCCGCTGCCGGGGCGGTTCAAAGACTACATCGCCATGCCCAAGTTCAATATGTACCAGTCGCTGCACACCACGGTGATCGGACCCGGCGGCAAGCCCGTGGAGATCCAGATCAGGACCCACGAAATGCACCGCCGTGCTGAGTACGGTGTGGCCGCCCACTGGAAGTACAAGGATCAGCCCAGCCGTACGGCTGTCGGGCCGGGCAGCCCCCGCGACGGTGACATGGGCTGGCTGAGGTCCCTGGTGGACTGGCAGCAGGAAACGTCCGATCCCGGGGAGTTCCTGGACTCGCTGCGGTTTGAGATCAATGCCCGCGAAGTCTTTGTCTTTACCCCCAAGGGTGAGGTCATGGCACTGCCCGCCGGATCGACTCCGGTGGATTTTGCCTACGCCGTCCACACCGAAGTGGGACACCGCACCATCGGCGCGCGGGTCAACGGCAAGCTTGTGCCCTTGAACAGCGAGCTAAACCACGGTGACTGGGTTGAGATCTTTACCTCCAAGGCCGAAGGTGCCGGGCCCAGCCAGGACTGGCAACACTTCGTCAAGAGTGCCCGCGCCCGGAACAAGATCCGCCAGTGGTTCAGCAAGGAACGGCGCGAAGAAGCAATCGACCGCGGCAAGGAACTGTTGACCCGCGCCATGCGCAAGCAAAACCTGCCCCTGCAGCGCCTGATGACGCACGAGGCCCTCGCGGCGGTAGCCGCAGAGTTCAAGTACCTTGACATCTCGGGCCTCTACGCCGGCGTGGGCGACGGTCATACGTCAGCGCAGTCGGTCATGGAGAAACTCGTTCAAAGCCTGGGCGGCAACGAGAGCACTGACGACGACATCACTGAAGTCAGCATCCCCACGCAGGTGGCCAAAACCAAGTTCTCCGATTCCGGCGTGGTGGTGCGCGGCGTTGGCGATGTCTGGGTGAAGCTCGCGCGCTGTTGCACGCCCGTTCCGCCGGACCCGATTCTCGGCTTTGTCACCCGCGGCTCCGGTGTTTCGGTGCACCGCACGGACTGCACCAACATTTCGGATCTCCGGGACCAGCCCGACAGGATTGTCGAGGTGGACTGGGCACCCACCCAGTCAAGTGTTTTCCTGGTGGAGATCCAGGTTGAGGCGCTGGACCGGAAGTCCCTGCTCTCCGACGTCACGCGTGTGCTGTCCGAGAACCACGTCAACATTCTGGCGGCAAGCGTGAACACCTCCACCGACAGGGTGGCCATCTCCAGGTTCGCCTTCGAGATGGGCGACCCCAAGTACCTCAGCCACGTTCTCAGTGCCGTGCGGCGCATCGACGGCGTGTTCGACGTCTACCGGACCACCGGTAACAAGCGCCGGAGCTAGCAAGGCCAGCTTTTCCAGTGCGGCCCGTTTGTGGGGGACCCGCGGGCTGGCCTCAATGGCCAGAATCAGCAGGCGCAGCCGCACGTCCCGCTCCGGACGGGCCAGCAACCCCGCCAGTGCTGGCAAGGCCCGGTGGGCGTCGACATGCAGGGCGATGTCGACGGCGGTGCGGAGTGGACTCGACACCATCAGCCCGCCCATGCTGACAACGTCGAACGGACCAAGCCGGACTTCATGGAGCGTGCAGCCCCTTGTGTTGCGGAGGCTCGAAATCCGCCGCTTCGCATCCACAAGCAAGGCCAGCCGGTCCGGTTCAGCCGCACAGCCGTAGATCCAGGCCGCCGTCATCCGCCCGGCCACCACGCGCTGCCTGACGGCCGCCGGAACCGCGTTGGCCACCGTTCTGGCCCGCACCTGGGGTGACGCGGGAGCATCCGGCAACGTGAAGCCGTGCTGGTGGAACTGCGCCAGGACACCGTCCGCTGCCAGCGACTGGAGTTCGGGCCACGCGAAAGGCTTGCCGGGCGAATACAGGTCCGGGTATTGGGGTGGTGGGGAGGTGGCCATCCCTCCATCCTGCCGCGTCTTCCCTTAATGCGCACAGGCCCGGTCCCGGTTATGTGGATAACCGGGGCCGGGCCTGTGCGTCCTCCGACAGACGCCTGATGAAGGCGTCCTCAAACTACTTGCTAGGAAAGCTCGCTGGCCGAGCGCTGGATCTGGTCCAACCAGGCCTGCCTCGCCTCGAGGGCTTCGCGGGCCCCCTTGATCTTGCGCTGGTCGCCGGCTTTCTCGGCCTTGGCGAGATCGTCCTGCAGGCCGGAAATGGCTGCTTCCAGCTGCGACAGGGCGCTGTTGGTGCGGGCCTTCGTCTCAGGGTTGGAGCGCTGCCAGTTTTCCTCTTCGGCGTTGCGGACTGCGTCCTCCACCTTGCGGAGGCCGGCTTCGATGCGGCCCATGTCGGCGCGGGGCACCTTGCCGGCTTCTTCCCAGCGGTCCCGGACAGACTGGAGCGCCTTCTTCGCCGCGGCCAGGTCCTTGACCGGCAGAATGCTGTTCGCTTCGACGAGGAGCGCTTCCTTCACCGTGAGGTTGGCGGCGTATTCCTGGTCGATCTCCTCGTTGGCTGCCTGCCGGTGCGTGAAGAACACATCCTGCGCGGCACGGAAACGGGCCCAGAGGGCGTCGTCGTCCTTGCGGCTGGCGCGCGGTGAGGCCTTCCATTCATCCATGAGCCGGCGGTATTCGCCGGCCGCAAAGCCCCAGTCGGTGGACGAGGACAGAGCCTCGGCTTCGGCGATGAGCTTCTCCTTGGCCGATTTTGCGGCCGAGTTGGTGCTGTCCAGCTGGGAGAAGTACGCGCGGCGGTGACGGTCGAAAACTGTGCGGGCGGCACGGAACCGCTTCCACAAGGCGTCCTCGTTGCTGCGGCCAAGCCGGATGCCGCCCTTCTGGGCTGTCTTCCAGCTTTCAAAAAGATCGTTCATCCGGGCGCTGGAGGTCTTCCATTGGATCTGTGCGGGATCCTGCCCCGAGATCTCTTCGGCTTCGGCCACGATGGCCTCGCGGGCCGCGAGCTCGGCGGAGCGAACGGCGTCGTGTTCTGCCTTCTCTGCCTTTTCGAGTTCTGCGATCTGCACGGAAACAGCGTCGAGCCGCGCTTCGGTGGAACGAAGATCTCCCACCATGTTCCGCTCCGCCAGCTGCTCGCGCAGGTGCGTGACGGTCTTCTGCATATCGGTGCTGGGCGCCTTGGAGCTGATGCGCTGTTCCAGGAGCAGGACCTGCGCAACTATGTCGTCATGCTTCCGCGCGAAGTAGGCAAGGGCTTCGTCATTGCTGACGCCGGGGTACTGGCCCACCGGGTGCTCATCGCCGTCGATCGTCAGGAATACGTGGCCGTCACCCTCGACACGGCCCCACTTTGCAGCTTCCGCCAGCGAAGTCGCGGAGGCGACGGGTGCCGGTGCTGCCACAGGTGCGGCTGCTGCCGGCTTGGGCCGGGCAGCGAAGGCTGCCGGTGACGGGGCGGGTCGAGGTGCCGGAGCAGGCACCGGAGCCGGGGCTTCTTCAGCCGCGCTCTCGCCTTCAGCCGCGCTCTCTTCAACCGGGGCGGCCGGGACCTCGGCACGTTCGGCCTGGAGGCCCACGCTCTCTGGATCCACGTCCGCTTCAGTTGCGGTTTCGTCAACCGTGGCCTGTTCGGCGGTTGCCTGGACAGCGTCTGCCTGGTCAGCCACGGGGGCCGCTACCTCGGTCAGGTCTGCTGCTGTTTCGTCGGATTTCTGACTGTCTGTCACCGCTAAAAGTCTTTCGCTTGGAGGGAAATACTCACGTACTGCACCGCGGCCGTAACGGCCTGGCTTCCTACTTCAGAGAAACCGAGTCTATCGTGACTGGTTGCACAGGTGCGCCGTCTGATGCGCTGGAGCCGGGCTTGATTCCCGCGGCGGCAATGGCGTTGACTGCTTCCATTCCAGAGGTCACCTTGCCCACCACCGTATAGCCCCCGGCAGAGTCGGCGGGAATCACCGTGTCTTTGTAGACCACAAAGAACTGCTTGCCGTTACCGTAGGCGTTGTCGCCGGACCGGGCGATGGCAATCGTGCCCGCAGGGTAGATGTTGTCTGCCGGGGTGTTTTCGAGGGGACCCCAGGTGTACTCGGGGTCGGCAGCAGCGGTGGCGCCACCGCACTGCAGGAGTCCGAAGGTGTCGCCCGTGGTCAGCCGGTGGCACGCGCTGCCGTTGTAGAAGCCCTCGTCCGTCAATGCTTTGAAGACCGCGGCAGCCTGGGGTGCCTTGGTACCGTCGATTTCGACGCCGAGCACGTTCCCGTTCAGTGCCAATTCACCGGTAAACACCTTCCCGGCGGCAGTGTCCGGGGCCGGGATGTTCGCGCCGTTCGTGGCCGGCGCGGAAGGCGTGGGGGAGTCGGTTGGGCTGGTCAGGCCGGCCTCCGCGGCGGCGAATTCCTCTTCGGTGGGATTGCCGGCAAAGGCAGTGAACTGAAGCACGACGGCGAGCAGGACGGCGGCGGTTCCGGCGCAGGCGGCGATGAGGTTGTCGCGCTTGCGGCGTTTCTCCTGGTCCCGCCGCAGCTCGCGCTTTGCCTCCATCTGCTGGATGCGCCGTTTGGCTTCGCGGGCGCTGCGTGGACTGGCCGCCAATGGTCCTCCTTGTATCGGGCCGCGTCCGGTAGGAACTGAATCCAGAGGCGGTTGTCTGCCGGCAGCCTTGCGGCGCCGGCCGCCGTATTAGAGATGCCGGCGGATGACGCATAAACTGACTGCCGCACATAGTTTATGCATGAGTTGCCGGACTGCCGCCGTTCCCCGCCCGTTTCGGGCGGAATGCCGGGCAAAGTCCCAGGCACCCTTCATCAAGAGGAGAACATCCACCATGGCACGCACAGCCTCCCTGTCCGGATTCCCCGAGTGGCTTCCTGAGGAGCGGCTGGTGGAGCTGCACGTGCTGGACACCCTTCGCAAGGTTTTTGAGCTGCACGGCTTCGCGTCCATCGAGACCCGTGCCGTGGAAACCGTGGGCCAGCTGCTGCGCAAGGGTGCGATTGATAAGGAGGTCTACGGCCTCAGCCGCCTTCAGGACGACGACGCCGACACCTCCGACGCGGGCAAGGCCGGCAAAGCTGACCCCAACGCCCTCGCGCTCCACTTCGACCTCACTGTGCCTTTTGCGCGGTACGTCGTTGAGAACGCCGGGTACCTGGCGTTCCCGTTCCGGCGCTACCAGATCCAGAAAGTCTGGCGCGGGGAGCGCCCGCAGGAAGGCCGGGCCCGCGAATTCACCCAGGCAGACATCGATGTGGTGGGCGACGGCGAGCTGCCGTTCCGCTATGACGTGGAGATTGCCCTGGTCATTGCCGAAGCCTTGAGCGCACTGCCGATTCCGGACTTCCGCCTCCGGATCAACAACCGCAAGCTTGCCGAAGGCTTCTACCGCGGCATCGGCCTGGATGACACCGCCGGCGTGCTCCGCAGCATCGACAAGCTGGAAAAGATCGGCGCAGCCAAGGTCGCAGATCTGCTCAAGACCGAACTGGGTGCTACTGATGACCAGGCGCAGGCCGCGCTGAAGCTGGCAGGAATCCGTACCGAGGACACCTCGTTTGTGGCTCAGGTCCGTGCGCTCGGCGTGACGAACGACCTCCTTGAGGAGGGCCTGAATGAACTGGAACAGGTGATCGAAGCGGCCGTGCAGCGCGCGCCGGGCAAGGTTGTTGCCGATCTCAGCATCGCCCGCGGCCTGGATTACTACACCGGCACGGTGGTGGAGACGGTCCTGGTGGGCCACGAAC
The DNA here is from genome assembly GCF_054511035.1 of Pseudarthrobacter sp. MDT1-22. NCBI lineage: Bacteria > Bacillati > Actinomycetota > Actinomycetes > Micrococcales > Micrococcaceae > Pseudarthrobacter > Pseudarthrobacter sp. MDT1-22. Next base: position 157,470 of record NZ_JBTNDK010000007.1, read on the forward strand.
AGCTCGGTTCCATCTGCTCCGGCGGCCGCTACGACGCGTTGGCGAGCAAGGGCAACCGCAAGTTCCCCGGCGTCGGCCTCTCCATCGGTGTGACGCGGCTGGTTTCGCGCATCCTGAGCCAGGACCTGGCCAAGGCCTCCCGTTCGGTGCCCACCGCCGTGCTGGTGGCGCTCACCACTGACGACAGCTGGGGTGCCGCGCAGGACGTTGCCGCCCAGCTCCGCAGCCGGGGCATCGCCACCGAAGTCGCTGCCAAGGCCGAGAAGTTCGGCAAGCAGATCAAATTCGCGGACCGCCGCGGGATCCCGTTCGTCTGGTTCACCGACGACGACGGCAAGCACCAGGTCAAGGACATCCGGTCCGGCGAGCAGGCCGACGCCGATCCCGCAACCTGGACGCCGCCGTCGGAAGACCTTAACGTCCAGGTCACAACAGTCCAGGTGCCAGCGGCAGCAGCCCAGCCGGCCTGACCGACCCGGTGTTGGCGGCAGCTAGCGGCGCAGCCGAAGCACCACGAACCGGCCGGCCGCGCCGACGGCCAGCACGGCGGCCATCCCCAGCACCGAGACGTGCGGCAGCGTGAAAGCCAGCAGCAGACAGCTGATGAAGCCAACCACATTGAGCCACCTCGGGCCGTGGGCCGGGTGCTCCTCCAGGGTGTACGCCGCGGCGTTCGTCACCGCGTAGTAGATGAGCACACCGAAGCTGGAGAACCCCACCACCGTCATCACGTCAGTGGTCAGGATCAGGAAGATCACGACGGCGCCCACCGCCAGTTCCGCCACGAACGGCACCGTGTGCTTGCCGCCCACTCGTGCCAGGGGCGCCGGCAGATCGCGTTCCCGCGCCATGGCCAACGTTGTGCGGCCCACTCCCGTGATGAGCGCAAGCAACGCACCTAGGCACGCCGCTGCCGCGCCGGCCTGAACCACCGGCGCACCGGCGGCGAGTTGCGAATTGACCACAGCGTCCAGCAGCGGGGCCGTGGTGGCGGCCAGCTTGCCTTCGGTCAAGTGGTTTTGGAGCAGCAGCGCCAACGCCAGGTAGATGACGAAGGCGCCGGCGAGGGCAGCCAGGATCGCACGCGGAATGGTCCTGGCCGGATCCTTGACTTCCTCTCCGAGGGTGGCGATGCGCGCATAGCCGGCGAAGGCGAAGAACATCAGGCCGGCGGCCGGCAGCACGCCACTAAAGCCGGCGGTAGCTCCGCCGTCGGACGTTCCGCCTGCCGAAAAGTCCGCAGGATGCGGCCCCACGATGGCGGCAGCGGCAACAAACACCAGGGTGGCCAGGACAACGCACAGCAGGATTCTGGTCAGGAGTGCTGTGCGGGTAATGCCAAACAGGTTCACGGCGGTCAGCGCCACCACCGCAGTGATGGCAACCGGCACCGCGTAGCCCGGTGACACATAGTGGCCGAACGTCAGGGCCATGGCGGCGCAGGAGGCCGTCTTGCCGCTGACAAATCCCCAGCCGGCCAGGAAACCGGGCCATTCCCCCAGGCGCTTCCGGCCGTACACGTACGTTCCGCCGCTGGCCGGATACCGTGCAGCCAGTTCCGCGGAGGCCACCGCGTTGCAGTAGGCCACGGCACCCGCGATCAGGACCGAAAGGACCAGGAAATTTCCGGCCAGGCCCGCGGCGGGGGCGAAGACCACAAAAACGCCGGCCCCGAGCATGGAGCCCAGGCCGATGGACGTGGCGTCAAACACGCCGAGCCTCCGTTGAAGCTGCTGGTGTTCGGGCATGGGGGAGTCGCGCCTTTCCAGCGGGTAAACTCAGACGGGATTGTTCCCGGAACGATCCTATGCAGTTTTATCTTTTGTTTTCCTGCTGTCGTCTTCAGAAAGGCGTGCTGTGCTGCGCACACATGACCTCGGATCCCTTCGCTCCGAGCACATTGGACAAACCGTAACCCTGGCTGGCTGGGTGGGCCGCCGTCGTGATCACGGTGGTGTTGCATTCGTGGATCTGCGCGATGCGTCCGGCGTGGCCCAGGTTGTGGTCCGTGAGGAAGAGGTCTTCCATGGCCTGCGCAACGAGTACGTCCTGCAGATCACCGGCACCGTCTCCAAGCGCCCGGAGGGCAACGAGAACCCCGCTCTGGCCACTGGCGCCATCGAGGTCATGGCGGACAAGGTGGTTATCCTCAACACCTCCGATCCGCTGCCGTTCCAGATCGACGAGCACGTGGAGGTCGGTGAGGAAGCCCGCCTGAAGCACCGCTACCTCGACCTGCGCCGCCCCGGCCCCGCCCGCAACCTCCGGCTGCGCTCCGAAGCCAACCGGATTGCCCGTGAACTGCTCCACCAGGACGGTTTTGTCGAGATCGAGACCCCCACGCTGACGCGTTCGACGCCGGAAGGCGCCCGCGACTTCGTGGTCCCCGCCCGCCTGGCGCCGGGTTCCTGGTACGCACTGCCGCAGTCACCGCAGCTTTTCAAGCAGCTCCTGCAGGTGGGCGGCTTCGAGAAGTACTACCAGATCGCGCGCTGCTACCGCGACGAGGACTTCCGCGCCGACCGCCAGCCCGAATTCACCCAGCTGGACATCGAAGCCAGCTTCGTGGACCAGGACGACATCATTGCCCTGGGCGAAAACATCGTCAAGGCGCTGTGGAAGCTGATCGACGTCGAGATCCCCACGCCCATCCAGCGCATCACCTACGCAGACGCCATGGCGCGCTATGGCTCGGACAAGCCCGATCTCCGCTTCGGCGTGGAATTGACTGAGCTCACCGAATTCTTCAAGGACACCGGATTCGGCGTCTTCAAGGCCCCGTATGTCGGCGCCGTGGTGATGCCCGGCGGCGCTTCCCAGCCGCGACGCACCCTGGACGGCTGGCAGGAATTCGCCAAGCAGCGAGGCCACAAAGGCCTGGCCTACGTCCTCTTCAAGGAAGACGGCGAACTGGCCGGCCCTGTTGCCAAAAACCTGAACGAAACCGAGCGTGCAGGCCTCGCCGACGCCGTGGGCGCCAAGCCGGGCGACTGCATCTTCTTCGCCGCCGGTGAGAAGTCAGCGGCCCGTGCCCTCCTGGGTGCTGCCCGCGTGGAGATCGGCCACCGCACCGGCCTGATCGACCCCAGCGCCTGGGCCTTCTGCTGGGTGGTTGACGCCCCCATGTTCGAACCGGCCGCCGCAGCGGTGGCGTCCGGCGATGTGGCTGTTGGCGCCGGAAAGTGGACGGCCGTCCACCACGCCTTCACCTCGCCCAAGCCCGAGTTCATGGACACGTTCGACAAGGACCCGGAATCGGCCCTGTCCTACGCTTACGATATCGTCTGCAACGGCAATGAAATCGGCGGCGGCTCCATCCGTATCCACGAGCGTGACGTCCAGGAACGCGTCTTCGAACTGATGGGGCTGGACAATGCAGACGCCCAGACCAAGTTCGGCTTCCTGCTGGAAGGCTTCAAGTTCGGCGCTCCTCCGCACGGCGGCATCGCGTTCGGCTGGGACCGTGTGGTGGCATTGCTGGCGGGCGTTGAGTCCATCCGCGACGTCATTGCCTTCCCGAAGACAGGCAACGGATACGATCCGCTGACCCAGGCCCCCGCGCCGATCACGGCGCAGCAGCGCAAGGAAGCCGGCGTGGACTTCAAGCCCCAGGCGAAAACCGAAGAGCCTAAAAAGGCCGAGTAGTCCAAGAGCGCAGTCGAGAGGCTCCCCGGGAAACCGGGGGGCCTTTCGCGTTGGAAGAGTGGTACGCCATGACAGTTTCACGTCCTGCACCAGCCCTGGCCCTGCCTGGGCTTGAGGCGCTGATGGATGCCGCCTGGCCGGCCCCGGACCGCGAGGAATCCGACGGCTGGGTGCTTCGCGCAGCTTCCGGCGTGACCCAGCGCGCCAATTCGGTGTGGCCGCGCGAGCCGGAGGGCGATATGCACCGGCAGCATGAGGCTCTGCGTGCAGCCCGGCTCTGGTACCGCGGCCGGCGCCTGCCGCTGATTTTCCAGGTCTTCGATGATCCCCGCTCCACCGAACTGAATATTGTCCTCGACGGGGAAGGCTTCACCCGCCAAGCCGAAACACTGGTGATGTGCCGGAGCAACGGCGTCCAGGCGGCGGACCAACCTGCGCTAACCCATCCTGCGGCGGCCCAACCCGGCGTCGAGATCTCCACGGTCCCCAGCGATGAGTGGCTGGAGCTGTGGTGGAGCGTGGACGGCCGCGGCGGCCCGGCCGAGCGCGAGACCGCACGCAGCATCCTGGCAGGCTGCCCGTCGCTCTATGCGCTGGTGAGGTCCCACGACGGCGTTCCCGCCGCCGTCGGCCGGCTCGCTCTCCCTCCCGCCGGGGAAGCAACAGGGGGTTGGGGCGGGCTGTACTGCATGGCCACCCGCCCGGACGCCCGGCGGCGCGGCCATGCCCTGCGGATCATGCAGGCACTCTTGTACGAAGGCGCCGTCCGGAACCTGGCCGGCTACTGGCTGCTGGTCACCGCAGCAAACTCCGGGGCCCAGCAGCTCTACGCCAAGGCAGGATTCCAGGAAGCCTGCCGCTACCTTTACCGGCAGGAACGGCCCAAGCGGCACCTGACCGGCTGTTGACGGTGTTTGCGGCGGCTGCAATGCACGGGCGCATCCACGGCAGGGGTTCATCAAGGGCTCAGGTACATCATGGCTCCGGTACATCAACGCTTATCCCAAGGGGTTCGCGCCCGTCAGGTGGCCCGGTGGCGCCGGCGATCATCACCTTTTCGCCTGCGATCCCGATGGCGTAAACACGGAGATCCTCCTGTTCGAGTGCGGTGTGGTCCACTGTCCGGGCCGCAAACTCCCTGCCGTCGCCGCTGACCATAAGAACGGGCGCGTGTGATGGCGTGGCCGCCCTTGGGTTGCCAGCAGCACAAACCCTTCGCCGTTAGTGGCCAGCCGGGGGGGAAGGCCACCTCCTGATCGGAGGACGGAGCATCCAGGTCGGTTCCGTGCTCCCAGGTCAGTCCGTTGTCGCCGCTGGAGTAGGTCGAATAGCGAACGGGTTTCCCGGTGGAGCTCTGTTGCACCAGGGCCACCGTCCGCGATGGCCCCGCAGTGAGCGACATCGAACGCCTGGACCTGATCCTCGAAGCCGAGGGCGACAGCACCAACCGGTAGAGGCTGGCCAAGCAGGCTGACGTGCTGATGCTGCTCTACGTCCTTGGCGAGAAGGAATTGACGCTCTTTCTGGCCGGGCTGGGCTATGAAGTGTCCGCCGCACAACTCGCCGAGACAGTCGATTACTACCTGGCCCGCACGGCTCACGGCTCCACGCTCAGCCGCGTGGCACACGCTTCAGTGCTAGCCGCGATGGGCACGGAGCGGGCCTGGAGCACTTTCCGTGAGGCGCTGAGCGCTGACCTTCGACGACACCCAAGGCGGCACCACTCACACAGGCATCCACCTTGGCGCCATGGCCGGAACCATCGATGTTATCAGCGCAGCTTTGCTGGCCTCAGAATCACCAGTGATGCCCTTCTTTTCGCCCCAAAAATGCCAAAAGAAATAGAGTCAGTTTCCTTCCGTGTCCGCTACCGGGACCATCTACTCGCCGTCAACCTCGAACACGGCACGTTGACTGTTTCAGCGGCTCCCGGAGACGCCTCCGCCATTCGGCTGCAGGTCGGCTCCGAACGCGTCCTTCTGGGCGCCGGCGATACACGGCACTTCCCGCTTGTTGCTGGCTAAGGTCTCCCGGCATGTACCTGTCCGGGGCAGGTCCGCTGAATAAGGAACCCGCTGAATCAGGTCCGATGAATAAGGAACCCGCTGAATCAGGTCCGCTGAATCAGGTCCGCTGAATAAAGAACCCGCTGAATAAAGAAACACGACGGCGGGAATCACCTACGGAGAGGGCTTTCCCGCCCGGGGCGAGTGCACCACGAGGACAGGACAGTGCGCGTGGGCGACGCAGGCAGCGCTGACCGATCCGAGCAGCAGGCCGGCAAAACCGCCATGCCCGCGGCTTCCGACGACAAGTAGAGAGGCGCGCCTGCTTCCGCCAACTAACGACGTCCGTGCCGATCCGTGGACGAGCCTGACAATGACATGGCGCGGACGTTCGGGGCCAAAGGCTTCCGCGAGTGCACGCTCCAGATTTTCCTCAGCTTCGCGGGCGAAACCTTCTACCCCCAGAGCAAGATAGCCTTCATAACCTGCCGGATACTCCCAGCATCCCCAGGCTTCCAGGCGGGTCCCAAGGGCCAGCGCCAGACGAGTCCCTTGGCGAAGAGCTTCGATGGATGCGTCGGAACCGTCCACGCCGACGATGATCTTCTCCTCAGCGGCTTTGGCCATGATCTTCTCCTCGCGTGCCGTACGTGCACAGGCTTCCTCAAAGCATTTACCCGGCGGTTAAGGACGAACAGGGTCCAAGGTCACGACGCCGGCACAGCGTCCGCATCAACGTCCCGGACCCCACCATGACCTTTGGCCCTAGACGCTACGGCCCACCTGGTGAAGCCTGTCAACGAACCAGACTTCGGCGAATTTGGAGTAGCAGTGACGCAACAAGGGGGTCCGCCCCGATTCGGACTGGATGCAACCGGTCTGAGTTCTGAACGCGCCGCAGCATTGCTCAGGGAGTCGGGGCCAAACGTTCTTCCCACCGCGAAGCCGGTACGGCAGTGGCGGAAGCTCCTGGGCGAGTTGACGCATTTTTTTGCACTGATGCTGTGGTGCGCCGCTGCACTTGCCTTCGTCGGAGGCCTCCCGGAGCTTGGTGTTGCTATCATCGTGGTGGTCGTCGTCAACGGGATTTTCGCCCACATCCAGCAGGAACGTGCCCAGCACGCGGCCGCAAAACTGCGCGCGCTGCTGCCCGCTGACGTCTCCGTCCGCCGGGACGGACACATCCAGAGGGTTCACACCAGTGAACTGGTCCCGGGTGACGCCGTGGTCCTGACAGCAGGTGACCGGGTGCCCGCCGACGTCGTCCTGACTGTTGCCTCCGGCTGTGCCGTGGATGAGTCAATGCTGACAGGCGAGAGTGAAGCGGTAGCTAAGGCCAGCGGCGACAGCGCCTGGGGCGGGACGTTCCTCGTCAACGGAGACGCAGACGCGGTAGTGTCCCACACAGGTGGAAACACGCGGCTTGCCGGAATCTCCGCGCTGACCAGTGGAACAGTATCTCCGCCGACACCGCTGGCCCGTGAGCTGCGCCGGATCGTCCACATCATCGCGACGGTAGCACTGGCCGTCGCCGGGTTCTTCTTCCTCGTGTCCTTGTTGGTAGGCATCCCTTGGCAGGGCGCTTTCCTCTTCGCCATCGGCGTCGCCGTTGCCCTGGTCCCCGAGGGGCTCCTGCCGACCGTCACTCTCTCACTGGCGATGGGGGCCCAACGGATGGCGGCGCGGAACGCCTTGGTCCGCAATCTGGAGGCCGTGGAAACTCTGGGATCCACCACTTTCATCTGTACCGACAAGACAGGAACCCTGACGCAGAACCGGATGAACGCCGTCGAAGTCTTTACAGCCGACGGCCGTGCGAAGGTGACGGGGGAGGGTTACCAGCCGGAGGCCGACATAGAGGGAACCGGGATCTCCGCGGCCACCAGTACCGCGCTCGCGGCACGGGCCGCCTCCCAGGGCAGGGCTGTCCTCCACGGAGTTGAGTGGAGGACGGCGGGGGATCCGATGGAGGCTGCCATTGACGTTCTGGCGCGCCGTCTTTCCGGGTCCGCTCCCGTAGATGCGATGCCTGCGCGGCGGTTCGCGTTTGATCCCCGCCGTCGGCGTGAATCGGCCATTGTCGGCGCCACCCTCTTTGTTAAAGGGGCGCCCGAATCGGTCCTGGCGCTCTGCGGAGAGTCCGCAGGCGCTGCGGCGGAAGAAGTTGAAGCGATGGCTTCCCGGGGGCTGCGGGTCATGGCGGTCGCGATGCGTGAGCTGCCCGGTCCGGTGCAGGACTGGCTGGGGCGCCTTCCCGAGGAGGCTGAAGTGGAGCTCACCCTGCTGGGGCTGATCGCCCTCCACGACCCGCCCCGGCCCGGCGTGGGGGAGGTGATCCAGACTGCCCGCGAAGCCGGGATCAGGGTCGGGATGATCACAGGCGACCATCCCGCCACGGCTGCGGCGATTGCCCGGGAAATCGGTCTGATGGGTTCCCCGGAACTGGTTCTGGAAGGATCGCAGTTTCCTGAGGACGAACAGATCCTTGGCGCCTTGCTGGACCGGGATGGCATTGTGGTGAGCCGGGTCTCGCCGGAACAGAAGCTGCGGGTGGCCAAGGCGCTGCAGAGCCGCGGCCACGTCGTGGCCATGACAGGCGACGGCGTCAACGACGGTCCCGCGCTGCAGGAGGCCGATATCGGGGTGGCCATGGGACTCAGCGGAACTGACGTTGCCCGGGAAGCTGCCGATCTGGTGCTCCTGGATGACCACTTCGCCACGATCGTCGCAGCCATCGAACAGGGCCGGACCACGTACTCCAACATTCACCGCTTCCTGACCTACCACCTGACGGACAACGTTGCCGAACTGACGCCCTTCGTCATCTGGGCACTGTCCGGCGGCCAGTTCCCGCTCGCCCTCGGTGTACTGCAGATCCTCGCCCTCGACATCGGCACCGACCTCCTTCCCGCCCTCGCCCTGGGCGGCGAACCGCCAGGAAAAGGTGTGCTGAAGCGGCCACCCGAAAGACGGCATCTGATGGACCGCCGGCTGATGTTCCGGGTGTTCTGCGTGCTGGGTCCCGTGGAAGCGGCCATGGAAATGACGGCGTTTTCCGTGGTGCTGTTCGGCGGCGGGTGGACGCGCGGAGACCCGCAGGATGCCGATCTGGTGATGGCGGCGTCCGGAGCCGCCTTCACCGCCGTCGTGCTTGGCCAGCTGGCCAATGCTTTCGCCTGCCGCAGCGCCACCCTGCCGCCCTGGAAGCAGGGCTGGCTCACTAATCGCCTGCTGCTCTGGGCGGTGCTGGCAGAAATCGGCGCTTTGGCCGTGTGCCTTTACGCAGTGCCTGTTTCCGCCGTACTTGGACACCTCCCGCCGCCGCTCCTCGGGTTCGCCGTTGCGGCTTTGGCTGTTCCCGCGGTGCTGGCAGCCGACTGGGCTTACAAGAGGCTAAGACGGCACGGAACAAAAGCCGGATAGCACCCTTCTCACGCCGGAGTCCGCAGGACCAAAGCCTCTGCTGCTGCCGCGGCTGACCCGGGAGGATCGAGCCATGAATGCAAGGACGACGATGACCGACGTTCACGTGGTGTGGCTGGAAGACGTAGGGATGGGCGATGTGCCCTCCGTGGGCGGCAAGAACGCATCGCTGGGTGAGCTGACACGCTCCCTGATAAGTTCGGGCGTCCGGGTACCGGAGGGCTTTGCCACCACGGCCTCCGCCTACCGGGCGTTCGTCGCCGCCAACGGCATCGAACCGGCGATGCGTGCCTCGATCGATGCATACCGGGCGGGCCGGACAAGCCTGCGGGAAGCCGGCGAATCCATCCGGGAACTCATCCTTGAAGGGCAGTTTCCGCCGGACAGCGCCGCCGACATCAGGGAACACTACAGAGCCTTGTCCCAACGGACAGGACAGGCCCGGGCCTCGGTTGCCGTGCGCAGCAGCGCCACGGCAGAGGACCTTCCGGACGCGAGTTTCGCCGGCCAGCAGGAAACCTTCCTTAACGTTGCCGGCGAGCGGGAGCTGATGGAGGCCTGCAGGCGGTGTTATGCCTCGCTGTTCACCGACCGGGCCATCAGCTACCGGGAAATCAAGGGGTTCGACCATCTGGATGTGGCCTTGTCCATCGGCGTGCAGAGGATGGTGCGTTCAGACCTTGGGGCATCCGGGGTGATGTTTTCCATCGACACAGAATCAGGATTCCCGCGCAGCGTGCTGATCAGCGCCGCGTGGGGGCTGGGAGAAACGGTGGTCCAGGGCACCATCAACCCCGATAAGTACCAGGTATTCAAGCCACTGCTGTCCACCACACAATTTGCACCGATCATCGAGAAAACAATGGGCTCGAAAGAACGGAAGATGGTTTACAGCCGGGGCGGGCACGCGCGAACCAGGACAGTTGACACGACAGACCAGGAGCGGCGCTCCTTGGTACTCACCGAGTCCGAGATTTTGACCCTAGCTCGCTGGGCTGTGGCGGTGGAGGACCACTACGGGTGTCCTATGGACATGGAGTGGGCCAAAGACGGGTCCACCGGCGAACTCTTCATGGTCCAGGCACGGCCGGAGACTGTCCAGGCGCGGCGCAGCGGGTCCGTTTTCCGCGTCTACCACCTTCGCGAATCGGGCCCTCGGCTTGTCTCCGGTGCGGCGATCGGTGAATCGATCGCGCACGGCTCCGCCTGTGTGGTCCGGGACGCCCGGGACATCGACAAATTCCGGGACGGCGCCATCCTGGTGACCCAAATGACCGACCCTGACTGGGTTCCCATCATGCAGCGCGCCGCCGGCATCGTTACCGACCACGGCGGCCCGACAAGCCATGCCGCGATTGTGAGCAGGGAGCTGGGCGTGCCCGCCGTGGTGGGGACAGGAAACGGCACCTCGGTCCTTGAGGAAGGAACGCCCATCACGCTTTCCTGCGCGGGCGGTGAGGACGGGGAGGTCTACGAGGGCACCCTCGCTTTCGATGTCGAAGAGGTTGACCTCGGGGCCCTGCCTGCGACCCGGACCGCCGTCATGGTCAACATCGCCAGCCCGTCAGCCGCCTTCCAGTGGTGGCGCCTGCCCGCGGCCGGCGTGGGCCTGGCACGGATGGAATTCATCATCAGCAACCTCATCCGGATCCATCCCATGGCGCTGGTCCATCCCGAACGCGTCACAGAAGCCGGCGAGGCTGCACGCATCAGGGAGCTCACGTACGGCTACACCGACCTGCAGGAATACTTCGTTGACGTCCTCGCCAGGGGCATCGCCAAGATCGCGGCGCCCTATCACCCGCTCCCCGTGATCGTCAGGCTCAGCGACTTCAAAAGCAACGAATACGCACACCTGATCGGAGGCGGCTCCTTCGAAGTTGCCGAAGAGAATCCCATGCTGGGATTCCGCGGGGCCTCGCGTTACTACGACAAGCGTTACCGGGAAGGATTCGCCCTGGAATGCCGGGCGCTGAAACGAGTACGCGAGAAACTCGGATTCTCCAACGTCATTGTCATGGTGCCGTTCTGCCGCACCCTCCACGAGGCAGACCTGGTGATCAAGGTGATGGCAGAAAACGGCCTGGTCCGTGGTGAGGAGGGACTGCAGATCTACATGATGTGCGAGGTTCCCTCGAACGTCATCCTCGCGTCGGAATTCGCCCGGCGCTTCGACGGATTCTCCATAGGGTCGAATGACCTGACACAGCTTGTCCTGGGGGTTGACCGCGATTCTGAACAGCTGGCCGGGCTTTTTGACGAGAGGGACGAAGCGGTCACGTCGATGATCGCAGAGGTTATCGGCAAGGCGCATGCAGCCGGGATCAAGATCGGTATCTGCGGCCAGGGCCCGAGCAACCACCCGGACTTCGCGGAATTCCTGGTGAAGGAGGGCATCGATTCCATTTCGCTCAACCCCGACACGTACCTCAAGACGGTTCCCGTGATCGCTGCGGCCGAAAAGTCCGAAAAGTGACTCGGCTGGGCATTCTCACGAGCGGCGGAGACTGCCCCGGGCTGAATGCGGTGATCCGCGGTGCAGTGCTGAGTGGCGTCATTTCCCACGGGTATGACTTTGTCGGTTTCCGGGACGGGTGGCGAGGGGTGCTTGACGGGGACGTGGTCCCGTTGCCGCGGCACGCCGTGCGGGGACTTTCCCGTCTTGGCGGGACCATCCTTGGTACATCGAGGACCAATCCGCTAAAGGAAGGCGGAGTGGGGGCGGTGCGCGAAAGCCTCAGCCGTCTCGGAGTGGACGGCCTGGTCGCCATCGGGGGAGAGGGCACCCTGGCGGCCGCGCAGGAACTGTCAGACCAGGGAATTAAGGTGGTGGGCGTTCCAAAGACCATCGATAATGACCTCGACGCCACCGATTTCACCTTCGGCTTCGACACCGCGGTCCAGACGGCGACAGAGGCCATCGACCGGCTGCGCACCACGGGGGAGTCGCATCACCGCTGCATGATCGCAGAAGTCATGGGCCGAAATGCCGGCTGGATCGCCCTTCATGCCGGGATGGCTTCCGGCGCCCACGCCATCCTCATTCCGGAACACACGGTTCCGTTGGGGCAGGTTGCCGGGTGGGTGCAGTCCGCACACGACCGCGGGCGGGCACCGTTGGTGGTTGTCGCAGAGGCGTTCGTCCCGGAGGGCCAGGACGCGCCGTACTCGCCCCGCGGCCTGGACACCTTCGGCAGGCCCCGGCTGGGCGGAATCGGTGTGCTCATGGAGCACGAACTGCAGTCGCTGACCGGAATCGAAACCCGGGCGACGGTTTTGGGGCACATCCAGCGGGGTGGCGCCCCCACCGCCTTTGACAGGGTGCTGGCCACACGGCTGGGCATGGCCGCTGTCGAATCCACCGCCACCGGCCGTTGGGGGACCATGGTCTCCCTGCACGGTACCAGCATCGTGAACGTCGGATTTGACGCTGCGCTGGGCCGGCTCAAGACCGTTCCCGAGGACCGTTACCGTGAGGCAGCGGTCCTGTTCGGCTGATCCGTGGCCGGATCCTGCTGTTAGCCGCGCGTTATCTCGATCTTCCTCGCCGGGGGCTGCTGGGCGGCCGTCGGCACCGGCGTCCTGACCTCCAGCACCCCGTCCCTGTAGGAAGCAGTGATGTCCTCCTGTTGAACGCCGTCGGGCAAAGCGAGCCTCCGCACGAAAGAACCATAGCGGAACTCCGAGCGGTAACTGTCCTTTTCCTTCTGCTCGGACTGCTCCCTGCGCTCGGCCTTGATCTCAAGGGCGCCGTCAACGATGGTGACGCTGACGTCCTTGTCCGGATCGATCCCTGGCAGTTCGGCCCGGACCACAAGTGTGTTGCCTTCAACCGATTCTTCGACGCGGATCCCCGACGCCGCTGTATCACCTTCGAAAATTCTTTCAATCATCTCGACGGGGGAGCGCCGGGTGTCAAACCATTTCATCAAATCAGCCATGGCTGCCTCCTTGCTTGGATGACCGTCGGGGCATGACGTGCCCGACTCCTTAAGGGTCGGGCAAAGGGCCGGGAGGACCCAGAGGCTTTGGTCCTGAGTGCCGGGAAGGTTGCGCTGATGGTGCGGTTCAATGCGAGCCGGCATTGGAGGGCTAGGATCAGTTGCATGAGCAGCTCCCCCTCAGAGTCTCACACGGAAGTCCTCGCCCCGGCTGACTGCTGGAAGTATCTCCAGTCTTCCTATATCGGGCGGCTGGCCGTGATCAACGGTGCGGTCCCCGAGATCTTTCCCTTGAACTTCATGACTGTCGGCGAAACGGTGGTCTTCCGCACGGCGCCCGGCACGAAACTTCGTGCCCTCCTCAGCGGCGCCGCCGTGGCTTTTGAGACAGACGGGCTGAATGCATACGCCACCGAAGTGTGGAGCGTTGTGGTCAAGGGAATGCCTGGGCCGTTTGACGGAGATCCGGCGGCCCTCCAGGAAGCCGGTCCTGACCGCGAACCGTGGCAGGCCGGACTCAAAGAGCATCTGGTGCAGATCGTCCCTACGGAGGTCTCCGGGCGAAGGTTTGCGGTTTCGCCGCGCACGCGCTGGTGGCCGCCGCAGGATTTTTCGGCGGACTGGCTCTAGGGCCGCGCCACTGAGTTCTGTGTCACCTTCGCAGGCCTATCGACAGGGTACCGCCGTGCGTGGACCTGGCTTAGTGCCAGGACCGCAAGGATGGCGACGGAGGCGGCGGCAAACGAGGCAGTTGTGAGTTCAGGAGGTGGCCATTCGAGCATAAAGAATTCCTGCAGGATGGGGACGGTCATCAGCAGGAACAGGCCCAGGCACATGGCTGCAATGATGGCCACGCGCAGGGCGCTGACCGGGCGGCTGACAGCCGCCAGCACGCTCAGGGCAACCAGGGAAAGGGTTACCACGGAGGCGGTGCGGCTGGCTCCGGCGCTGAAGCCGCCCGCCGCCACGGAATACACTTGCACAGCCAGTACCGCCGTCGCGACGATGATTCCGGCCGGGACGGCCATGGCCAGTGACCGTTTCAAGAATCCAGGTTTGTAGCGGCGTGGATTGCTCATCAGGGCCAGAAAGAACGCGGGGATGCCGATGGTGAGACCGTCAGTGGCGGAGAGCTGCCGGGGCAGGAACGGAAAGCTCCACAACAGCGCTCCGAACACTATCGACAGGACTACCGCGTAGGTTGTTTTGCTTAGGAACAGCACCGAGACCCGCTCAATGTTGACGATGACCTGGCGGCCTTCGGCCACGACTGCAGGAAGCCTGTCAAAGCGCCCGTCCAAAAGCACTAATTGGGCCACGGCTTTGGTGGCGGGTGCCGCAGTGTCCATGGCGATCCCGATGTCCGCTTCCTTCAATGCCAGGGCGTCGTTGACGCCGTCACCCGTCATGGCGACGGTGTGCCCCATTTTCTGCAGCGCCATGACCATATCTTTCTTCTGGGCGGGCGTCACTCGACCGAACACGGACAAGCCGTCCAGCGTTTCCTCCATCAGGTGAGGATCTGAGGGCAGGTGCCGCGCATCGTAGCCGACGACGGCGTCGAGCCCCACCTCACGGGCCACCGCCATGACCGTCCGGTGGTCATCGCCGGAGAGGATCTTCACGGCAACGCCCTGCTGGCGGAAATAGGACAGGGTCTGCGCTGCATCGGGGCGGACTTTTTCCCGGAATGTCAGCAGTGTGGCGGCTGTAAGCCCTGGTGGCAGTTGCACGTCGTCGGGATCCCTTTCGGGCGCAACGTCCTGCGAGTAAGCCAGTACCAGGGTGCGTAAACCCGCCCACGCGAGGCGGCGGGACTGGACCAGGACGTCACCGGTGGATGCGTTGTTCCCCTGCAAGACCATCTCGGGTGCACCGAGCACCCACGTTCCCGCAGCAGCATGAGGCGAAGAGAAACTCGCTGCGCTCCACTTCCTGGCGGAAGAGAAAGGAACGACGGCGGCCGGGACCCGGTTGCCGTCAAAGGCGAAGGTGCCCGCCAGGCTGCGGGCGGTGGCGTTGGCGTGGGGGTCGGCGCCGAACCATCCCAGTGCCTCCCTCCAGCCCGGCGGAGATGGAATGCCCGCAGCGTGCACACCGTCGAAGACCACCCTGCCCTCCGTCAGGGTACCGGTCTTATCGATGCACAGAACGTCCACACGGGCCAGTCCCTCCACAGCTGCCAGTTCCTGCACCAACACATTTTGGCGGGCCAGCCGGACACCACCGACCGCGAACGCAACACTGGTCATGAGCACCAGGCCCAAGGGAATCATGGCGATGGCGCCCGCCACTGCGCCAACGAGCGCCTCCACCCAGGCCCCGGTGGTGAAAGCCAGATCCCAGCCACCCTTAGCCTGCATCTGGCCGTTGGTGACGATCACGACGACAGGGAAGAGAGCCCAGCTGATCCACCGAAGGACGCGGTCGATCCCGTTGCGGATCTCTGAATTAACCAGGGAAAAACGTTTCGCCTCCGCGGTGAGCCGGCTGGCGTACGAGCCGGCCCCTACGCCGACCACCCGCGCCTCGCCTTGCCCCGCCGTGATGGTGGAACCCGACCACACGGTGGAGCCCCTGCCCTTGCCTACGGGTTCAGACTCGCCGGTAAGGAAGGATTCGTCAATTTCAAGGCCATCCCCGCTGATGATGACGGCGTCTGCCACGACCTGGTCGCCGGCATGCAGTACCGCGACGTCGTCCAGGACGACGTCGGAAACTGCGATGTCCTGGACCTGGCCTTCACGGAGCACCCTGGCCCGGGGGGCGTCAAGGACGGCCAGCCGGTCCAGCAGCCTCTTGGCGCGGTACTCCTGGACCACGCCGATGACGGCGTTGCTGAGCGCGGCGAAGCCGAAGAGCGCGTCCTTCCACTGCCCCAGGAAGAGCAAGAGCAGGAAGCAGCCGCCAACAATGCCGTTAAAGAGGGTCAGCACATTCGCCCGGACAATCTGCCACAGGCTTCTGCTCGAATTGTCGGGAACTCCGTTGGCCAGGCCTGCCAGCGTTCGTTCCTTCACATCATCGGCGGAGAGACCGGATCCTGCGGGAGCATCAGCCCCGGGCGGATATGGCGCCGCTGCCGTGCCCACGCGGCTCACTCAGGGTGCCGGCGAGAGGGCTGCGCCGAGCGTCTTTCCCCATTCGCGCGCCCGGTCGAGTTCACCTGGCAAAAGCTGGTTGGCGTCATCGACGAGGAAGCTCGCAGGCTCGACTATCAGCTCAAGGCCATGTTGCTTGAGTCGTTTCGCGATGCCTTTGGACGCGTGACCGGTCACTAGCTTGTTCCCCTTCAGCCGGGTGTCGAAGGCGGCCGCTTTTCCGGTTGCCTTGTCCAGGAAGTCGAACCATGCCCGCAAGCCCGGTCCTCCCGATGCGGCGTCCGGGACCAATCCCTTCTCCGGGTGTTCAAGGGCGTCTTTGACTGCCAGTTCCCACATCGGCTTCCTGCTCATGCCGTGGATGTGGGTCGGCCCTCCCACCACCAGGAGATCCGTGGCGGTGGGCTGGGTCTGGCCTGCCTCCTCCACGGACATCACGTGTGGTTCGGCCACCCCCTCCAGCCCTTGCGCTATCGCATCAGCGATTGCGCGTGTGTTGCCGTAGAGGGATTCGTAAACGATGGCTGCTTTCATGGTGTGGCCTTCTTCTCGAGTGCTGAGGCCAGGTCCTGGGCCCAGCTCGCTGCCTTTTCAAGTTCTCCACCGCGCAGGGGCCCTTCGGTGCCCCGGACGTAGAACGGGGCGGGGCGGGCGATGGCGTGGGCGCGCCTTCCGTGAGCAGTTTGGTCACCTTCTTGGCGGCGTCGCCATGGATGAAGAAGCGGACGCGGGTGTCGAACGCTGCGGCCTTGATGCCCTGAGCCGGCCGTTGCCCAACTGCGCCAGCAGTACCGTGATTTTGGGGGTGGGCCGCCAGCCGTTGATGGGGGAGCCGACGATGAGGAGATCGCCGCCTGACAGGTTCCCGGGGTTGAAGTCCGTCACGGAAACCGCTGCAGCGCGGATAGGTTTGAGGCCTTGTGCGATGGCTCTGCAACCGCCTTGGTGTTCCCGTATGCGGAGTCGTAAACAACGTAGCCTTTCATGCGGTGATCACTACTTTCAGGGCGTTTGTCTCCGCGGCCCGGGCGAAGGTGTCGTAGGCGTCCATGAACTGGTCAAAACGGAAGCGGTGTGTTGCAAACTTTTCCGCCGGGAGCTTCTTCTGGGCCACGAGTTTCAGCAGCATCGGAGTGGTGTTGGCGTTCACGAGTCCCATGCTGATGTTGATGTTCTGGATCCAGAGGTTCTCCACATGGAGTTCCACTGATTTGCCGTGCACCCCCACGTTGGCGACATTCCCGCCCGGCCGGACGATCTCCGTGCACATGCTGAAGGTCGCGGGAATGCCCACTGCCTCGATGGCCACATCCACGCCCTGGCCGTCGGTCAGGCCCAGCACCTGTTCCTTCCAGTCGGCGTCGCCTGACAGGACGACCTCGGTGGCGCCAAACTCGCGGGACTTCTGCAAGCGGTTCGCGTCAAGGTCGATGGCGATGATGGTCGCCGCTCCGTAGAGCCCGGCGGTGGCGATTGCGGCCAGCCCGACCGGACCCACCCCGACCACCGCTACCGTGTCGCCGGGCTTGACCCGGCCGTACTGGACCCCGATTTCGAAGCCCGTGGGGAGGATGTCCGACAGCATGACGGCCTGCTCGTCGCTTACACCGTCGGGCAGCAGATGGAGGGAGTTTTCGGCGTATGGGACCCGCACGTATTCGGCTTGCGTGCCGTCGATCAGGTGGCCGAAGACCCAGCCGATGCCCGAGGCACCCTCGTCGCCCATGCAGTGCGAATAGAGGCCGCTCTTGCAGTTGGCACAGTGGCCGCAGGACTTGATACAGGAGATGATCACGCGGTCGCCCGGTTTCAGGCTAGTCACGGACGACCCGACCTCAGTAATGGTTCCCACTCCTTCGTGGCCCAGGATTCTTCCTTCCGTCACGGCCGGCACATCCCCTTTGAGGATGTGCAAATCCGTCCCGCAAATGGTGGTGGTGTCAACCTTGACAATGGCATCGGTGGGATTCCGGATCGCCGGATCGGGGACTTCCGTCCAGGACTTCTTCCCTGGGCCTCCGTAAACAATAGCTTTCATAACCGTTCCTGCCTGTTGCTGTTGATAGGGTTCCACGGCGTGCGGAATGCTGCTCCACCTCAACGATGACGCCCGATTGCCTCGCCGGTAAGGGACAAAAGTCCCGGAAGTCCGACGGCGGCGGCTCAGGTCGCCACATTGCCCGCGGTCCCGCCGGGCTCCAGTTGCCGGGAGATCAGGACAGGGGCCGTGGCGTGGTGAAGGACTGCGTGGGCATTTGACCCGATAGCTCCTCTGAGGAGCCCCCGGCCCTTGCTTCCGACGACGATGAGGGCGGCACCACGGGCAGCATTAAGGAGCGCCCGCGGGACGGAAGTATCCTGGGCAACGTGCTGGCTGATAGTCACGTCCGAAGCCAGACCGCTGGCGTCGTGAGCGGCCGTCAGGAGGAGGCGACGGGCCGCTCCTTGGCCCCCTCCGGCCTCGTGGGCTGTGCGGTCATGGGACCGGATGACGTGGATGATCATCAGGTCCGCTCCCGTAGCACTGGCCATGGCACAGGCAATACTCAGGACGCCCGCCGACCCGGAAGAGTCAATTCCCACCACGATGCGCCCCTCCGGGTTCTTATCGAACCGGATGACCGCAACGGGGCAGGACGCCGTCGCCGCGAGTTCCAGACTTACTGAACCCACCAGAAGTCCCATAAATCCACCGATCCCGCGGCTGCCAAGAACCAGCATCCGCGCATCTTCCGCGATCCGCCGGAGATGGCCTGCAGGAAGTCCGTACAGGAGGCTGCTCCGGATCCTGACCCGGGGCGCCACTGACAGCGCCTCAGCTTTCCCCTCATCAAGGATGGCCTGCGCCTGATGTTGCAGCCCGCTTCCCTCTATGCCCTTGACGGGTCCAAGGTCGCTGGTCAGCAGCGGCCACAGTGAGCAATGAACCACCTGCAACTCACAGTCCAAAAACTTCGCGTGCCGTGCAGCCCAGCGCACAGCCAGGGCTGCCTCAGCCGATCCGTCGTAGCCAACTACCACGCGGTCAGGGGAGGGCATGGCTGGACCCGGCCTTGCCGCCGCCCTCCACGGAGGCCTGCCCGGGAGCAATCGAAATCCCTGCCGGCAGGTCTGAGCCATGCGCGACGAGGACTGGGCATTTTGCGTGTTCAGCCACCGTTGCGCTCACCGCACCCAGCAGCTGCCCTTCAAATCCGTCGTGGCCGCGGCTGCCCCCTACAACCATGTGCGCAGACCTGCTTTCTTCGACTAGGACCTTGGCCGCCGGCCCTTGGGACACCACCATTTCGAGCCTCGCAGGAGGAACACCGTAGAAGGCCTTGGCCACTGCCTCGGCACAGATTTTCCGGGCTTCTTCATCGGGGTTCCAGACAACCGGGGTGAAAGTGCCGAAGGCGATCTGGAACTGCTAGGAGGAACATGGCCCGGATACGAGCGTTGAGCAGCGGCGCCAATGCGCCCGCCCAGCGCAGAGCGAGTGTGGAAGGAGCGCTTCCGTCTACGCCCACCACGATTGGCGGCAGTTCAGCCGCCGGTGGCATCGTGTTCCTCGGCCTCCTGGCTGACCACCAGCACAGGGCAGTGCGCATGGGCTGCACACGCTGCGCTGACGGAGCCCATGAGCTGGCCAAAGAGGCCGCCGTGGCCGCGTCGACCAACGACGAGCATTTGGGCGTTGCGGCTTTCGTCAACCAGGACCTTCGCAGGCGATCCCACTTTGACAGCTGTCGTGAGATGTTCTGGGCGCTCCGCGCCGTAGGCCCTGTCGATGGCCTGTTCCATGAGGCGTTTGGCGATGGCCTCAAGCTCGGCCGTTGTATCGATGTAACCCGGAGGCAGGTGCGCGGGCAGGTAGAAGTCGGAGAAGCCCAGGCATGTGACGACGTGCAACGGTGCGGCCAGTGCGGACGCCAGGCGCCCGGCGAGGCGCAGCGCCGCGGGGGAGTATTCGGAACCGTCGATTCCGACAAGGATGCGATCGTTATCACTCATGGCAGTACCTTCCCCCAGGATCCGGCGGTGGCCTAGGGCCGAAGGTCACTGAAGGCACACGGTTTCCGGCGGCGCCTCAGGCTGGTCGAAGCAACACTGCGGCCCCCGTGAACCGGTCCAGGGACAGGTCCAGCAATGCCTGGTCTGCCTTTGTCCACGGATAGGGGGTAGTGGTGGGGCGGAGCGGTATTTGCTCTGCCAGCGCGAGGAGTTCCCGCCCGTCGGCTCTGGTATTGGCCGTGACGCTGCGCAGGCGGCGCTCCTGAAAAAGGTCCTTTTGATAGTCCAGGACCGGGATGTCGCTCAAGTGGATGCCTGCGACGGCGAGGGTTCCTCCGCGGTCCAGAGCTCGAAGCGCGATTGGTACCAGCCGGCCCGCAGGAGCGAAGAGGATGGCCGCGTCCAGCAGCTCAGGCGGGACTGCTTCAGCGGGCCCGGCGAACTTTGCCCCCAGTTCAAGGGCCAGCCTCTGCGCCGCCGCCGACCGTGTCATGACATAGACGCTTGCACCCTCGTAGATAGCCATCTGCGCCGTCAGGTGGGCCGATCCGCCAAAGCCATAAATGCCGAGTTTGCCTCCCGGCGGAAGGCCGGAGGAACGAAGCGCCCGATAACCGATGATCCCGGCACACAGCAAGGGCGCCGCGTGCTCATCGGTAAATGCTTCGGGTATCCGGTACGCGTAATCCTCGTGGACGGTCATCAGCTCCGCGTAGCCGCCGTCCGCATCCCAGCCGTTGAATGACGGGGCGAGACAGAGGTTCTCTGACCCGCCGGCACAGAAGCGGCAAGAGCCGCACGTACGGGCCAGCCAGGCTGCCCCCACGCGCTCGCCAAGACGGAACCGGGAGCTGCCAGCTCCGAGCCCCACCACCTCGGCGACCACTTCATGGCCAGGGATCCGTCGAGCAGCACGGGGCCGCAGGTCTCCTTCAGCAAGGTGAAGATCTGTGCGGCATACACCACATGCACGAACCGAGAGCAGGACCTCGCCCGGCCCCGGCGATGGATCAGGGCGCTCGCCCAGGCGCAACGGACCTGACACGATGGGGCCGGGTTTTTCAACCCACCATGCCCTCATGACTGGTCATTCAAGTCCGGCGCGGGTGGCCTCATCCAAGGGACCGCCCCAGGTCAACGGGGCGGCGATCTTGAAACGCCGTCCACTGACACTCTCCGGGACAATACGGAGGAAATGGTCCTTGGGGCCTGTCTCCCAGGGGAACAGTAACTGTCCTACGGAGTCAAGGAGTTCAGGGGTACGGGTGAGGGCTGTGGCCGGCCCTTTCACGACGACACTCCAGGCAACGCCCCCATCCGTGTCAGCACCATCGGCTTCAAGCGCCACCAGCTTGCCCAATGCGGACGCAAGCTTGGTGCCGGCACCTGTTCGGAAGACAAGTGATTCATGGTCAACCTTGTAATTGATGGGAAAGATCTCGGGGTGGTCGTTCACCCACACGGCAAGGCGGCCCACGGAGTCGCCCCGCAGCAAACGCCAGCACTCTTCAGTTGGCAGCACGGCGGTCTCCGGTATCGATGCATCTGGGGTCATGGCCACGATCATACGGAGCAGGTGCGACCGGCTGTAGGGCACAAAGACCCCTCACCGAACCTGCGGTGCTGGATGAACCTCCCCTGCAGGGGTAGTCTGTGTGCACCGGCTGCAGCCGGCAGGCCGGCCCGCGTGGATGTCCATCGAAAGGCGGGTTACATTGAACGAGCCCATACACCCCACCAGTACGGGCGCCCGGCAACCCGTTGCCGGGCCTCGAATCGACGAACTTCGTACCGACTTTGTTGACCGTGCCGGGGAAATGGTAAGCGACCAGCAACGGATGCAAGGACTTCTAAGTGCCGTCGTTGCCTTGGCCGAGGATCTTAGCCTGGAGGCGGTGCTGCACAGAGTGGTCAGTTCAGCGTGCCACCTTCTCGGGGCTGATTATGGGGCCTTGGGAGTGATTGGAGGCGACCGTGCCCTGAGCCATTTCATCACTGTGGGGATAGATGAGGGACTCGCCCGTCAGATTGGCCCCCTCCCCACAGGACATGGCGTTCTTGGCCTCCTGATCCGCGATCCGAAGCCGCTGCGGCTGCATGATCTTAGCCAGCATCCGGATGCCTACGGGTTTCCCAAGAATCATCCGCAGATGAAATCTTTCCTGGGCGTGCCGATCCGAGTGAGGGACGTTGTGTTCGGCAATCTCTACATGACCCATAAGAGAGGCGGCGGCGACTTCACAGACGAAGACGAAGACCTGGCCGAGGCACTTGCTGCAGCCGCCGGCGTCGCCATCGAAAACGCCAGGCTCTATGACGATGCCCGGCGCAGAACCGCATGGCTTCAGGCCTCCATGGATGTGACCAACAAAATGATGGGCGACGAGGAGACGCCGGAGGGCCAGAATGGGGGACTGGACATGATCGCCGCCAGAGCACTCCAGGAGTCCGGTTCCACCCTTGCCCTCATCCTGGTCCAGGAGGACACTCCCGACTTGTACCGGATCGCCGGAGGTGCGGGGAACCATGCTCCGGAGTGGGTCGGACGGCTTTTGTCGTTTGACTCGGGCGAAATGGACACCGTTCTCGCCACGGGCCACGCCGCTGTGATTGAAGACGCATCGTCTGCCCTCGGCACCGGAAGTGACCTGGCCACGAGCCGGCTCCTGGTTATCGACCTCAGCGCCCACGGCACCCACCACGGCCTACTGCTCCTCCTGCGGGAGCGTCAATCCGGGACGTTCAGTACGACGGACCTGGAGATGGGTCCCGTGTTCGGATCGCACGTCGCACTGGCGCTCGAGCTGGCGCGTGCGCATCGGCTGCGGGAGAAACTTGCCGTGTTTACCGACCGGGACCGGATCGCCCGCGACCTGCATGACCTCGTCATCCAGCGCCTGTTCGCAGCAGGGCTCAGCATCCAAAGCCTCCGACGTTATATGTCCGATGACTCCGCAGCCAGGACCATCCAGACTGTGACCGCCGAACTGGACGAGACAATCCGGGAGCTACGCAACACCATCTATTCGCTGAGTGACTCCGCCACGGCGAAGGAACTCCTCAGCAGCCGTGTCCTCCAGACGGTTCGTAGCGGCGCGCAGTCCCTGCCGTTTGTCCCCCTGCTGACTCTTACGGGGCCCATCGACGCGATCCGGGATGAAGAAACCGCCCTGAATATCCTGGCAATGATCACGGAGGGGCTGAGCAA
This sequence comes from Pseudarthrobacter sp. MDT1-22, assembly GCF_054511035.1. Taxonomy (NCBI): domain Bacteria; kingdom Bacillati; phylum Actinomycetota; class Actinomycetes; order Micrococcales; family Micrococcaceae; genus Pseudarthrobacter; species Pseudarthrobacter sp. MDT1-22. The sequence goes on from NZ_JBTNDK010000007.1 coordinate 180,787, forward strand.
CGCCGTCCGGCACTCCGGAGCGGATTCGATCCGCGTGTCGGTTTCCGTGGACAACAGTCTTGTCGGCATCCTGATCCAGGACAACGGCACAGGATTCAGCGTGCCTTCGCCTGGCACCGGCCTGACGAACATGCAGCACCGGGCCGCCTCACTGGGCGGCACTTTCGAGGTCGCCAGCTCCCCGGAAACGGGAACAGCACTGACATGGACGGCTCCAGTTTTCTGAGGTCAGTGTTCATGGTGCTGCGCCACATGGACCGCGGCCTGCGTCCGCCGTTCAAAACCCAACTTCGCAAGCAGGGATGAGACGTAGTTTTTGACTGTCTTTTCCGCCAGAAGCATACGTTCGCCGATCTGGCGGTTTGTCAGACCCTCCCCAATGAGCTCCAGCACCCTGCGCTCCTGCCGGGTCAAGGACGCGATTTTTGGGTCCACGCGCTCCGGTTCTGCCAGTCCCTGAACAATCCGGGCCTTCAGGTCGGCATCAAACAGGGATTCCCCCTTGGCGGCGCGGCGCAGGGCACCGATCAGGGCGGAACCGCCTATTTCCTTGAGAACGTACCCGGAGGCCCCGGCCAGGACCGCGCCCCGCAGCGCCTGCTCGTCGTCGTAGCTTGTGAGGATCAGGCAATTAATCGTTTCATCCACCGAATGCACATCGCGGCACACTTCGATCCCCGTCCCGTCCGGCAACCGGGCATCAAGTACTGCCACGTCCGGGCGCAGCGCCGGAATCCGACGTGCCGCTTCGGCGGCAGACCCGGACATGCCGACGACGACGAAACCTTCGCTTTCCAGGAGGTCCTGAAGGCCCCGCCGTACCAGCTCGTGGTCGTCAAGGATGAACACCCGGATACCGTCGTCGGATGATTCAGTCCATTGCTCCGATGCTGTCGAGGCGTTCATCATGTTCCTTTCTGTGTACCCGTTCCAACCGGTACCGAGGTGTCACGTCTGCGACTGACTCATTCTTGAGGAAGGACGGTATCGCCACAAGGGTCCAATGACCCGGCCGGCGCGGCGGGGTATGACCAATGGCCCTACCCCTGCCCGCGGAACCGGGGAAGGGACTGTGGAAATAACGGTGTATCCGGCTCGACACGCCGGGCGTTAAGCCTGGCGGGGAGGAGCCCGATATGGCCGCAACACTTGAGGCTGTGCCGAGTACGAAAACCGCTGAGAAGAAGACAGAAATATCCGAGGCTGACGCTGCCCGCGAGCTGGTCAGAATGGCGAAGGAACAGGGCCTGTCCCTGACCGGTCCCGATGGTCTGCTCAAGCAGCTGACCAAGACCGTGATCGAGACTGCGCTCGATGAGGAAATGACCGAGCACCTCGGATATAAAAAGCACGATACGGCCGGTAAACAGACTGGCAACTCCCGCAACGGGGTGCGCCCGAAAACGGTGTTGACGGAGACCGCCGGCCCCGTGCAGGTGGACGTGCCGCGGGACCGGGAAGGCACGTTCGAGCCGGTCATCGTCAAGAAGCGCCAGCGCCGCCTGACGGGGGTCGATGAGATGGTCCTCTCGCTCTACGCCAAGGGCTTGACCACGGGAGAAATCAGCGCCCATTTCGCCGAGATCTACGGTACGTCTGTGTCGAAGGAGACGGTCTCCCGGATCACCGACCGGGTGGTCGAGGAGATGGCCGCGTGGCAGAACCGGCCGCTGGACGAGGTCTACGCGGCGATCACCCGCGCTGAATGCCTGAAGGCGGGATCATCAGGCAACCCTTTTCTATGGAAAAATCCTGAGCGCGGTGTCCCAGTTGAAGTGCTGGTGCTCAGGGCTGACCTGCAGGCCCATAACAACCAGCATGAAGGCTTCAAGTTCGCGCGAACGCCGAAGCGGCCCCACGTCGATGGGCCTGAGTCCTGCGGCCGCTGCCACGGCGCTGACTTTCTCTTTGGCTTGCTCCGAGTCGCCGGCGATAAAAACGTCCAGATGTTGCCCGCCGACCTTTCCAGCCTCCAGGGTGGTGGGAAACGTGGTGTTGAATGCTTTCACCACATCCGCGCGTCCATCTAACAGCCGGGCTGTATTTTCGGCTGCGGAGGTGCCGGGCTCCGTGGTCAGCCGATCGAAATTCGTGACGTCCACGGTGTTGCTGATGTCTACGACGACCCGGCCGTCAAGAGCGTCGCCGATTTCCAGGAGGGCGTTATGGACTTCCTTGTGCGGGATGGCCAGGAAGATTATTGCTCCTGTGATGGCGGCCCCCGTCACGCCTCCTGTGGCACCGGGTCCGAGGCTTTCGACCAGATCCCGTGTTTTGGAGCCGTCACGGCCAAGAATCTGTACCGGGTTGTTCCCTCGCAGCATCGCCGTGGCGAGTGCGCGGGCCATGTGTCCGCTGCCGAGAATGCTGATGTTGGTCATGATCTTCCCTTGCTGGAAACGCCGCGATCTGCTTGTCCATCCAGTAGACATTGTTAGTCGGTTCGGGCAATAGGGACGAAAGCCCCGGAGGCGGTGGGGGCTTAAGGCACTGGCCGTTCAGTGCTTCAGCGAGACACTGTGGTGTAAGTGGTGTGATGAAGGGAGCAGGAGTTGAAGGCGCATGAGGTCCTGGCGGGGGTTGATGGCTCCAGCACAGGCGGAGGGGCTGCGGACTGGGCTGCGCAGAGGGCGGACCGGCTAGGCCTCCGGCTGCATTTGGTGCGGGTGGTGCCCGAATCCTCGTACTACAGGGTGCCGGCGCAGTACGTGGAGGCCGTGGCCGAGGCGCAGGTGCTGCTGGGCCTTGCGCGTGACCGGCTGGCCGCGCGGCATCCGACGCTGCAAATCCTCACCAGCTGGCAGCCGGGCAAGCCGGCACCGATGCTGAGCCTGTTGTCCGTTGGCGCCGAGATTGTGGTTCTCGGTTCGGACCGTTCCGCAGACGGGCGAGGGGAGGGTTTCGGGTCGGTAAGCTTTCAGGCAGTAGTCCTCTGCCGGAGTCCCGTCGCAGTCATTCCCGCGCCAGCGGCGACGAACCATATCGGAGTGGTGGTCGGCGTCGACGGATCGGCTGACTCCGAAATTGCCCTTAAGATGGCGGCGGAGGAGGCGAGCCGGACCGGAGAGGGACTGACAGTGCTGCATGCGGTGTCGAAAACGCTGCCTCCAGCCAACGCAGGAGGCAGGACGGGAATAGGTCACAGCCGTGAGCCTGATCCCCGGGCACTTATCTCAGAAGCAGCCGGCTATCTCAGAAGCAGCCGGCCGCATCCGGGAGCTCTTTCCGGGACTCCGTGTCCGCGAAGCGCTGGAATCGGATGACTCGCCTGCCGATGTGCTCATGCGAGACGCAGCACAGGCCAGCTTATTGGTTGTTGCTGGCACTGGGGGAGGACCCGGCAGCCCGATGGACAGCAAGTGCCTACGCCATTGTGGTTGCCATCATCCGGTCCGGCTCCATGGTCAAGGCGCTACGCAGCGGCCGTTGGGGGATTGATCTCCTGGCGGTAACTGCCATTGCCGCGACCGTGGCTGTAGGGGAGTACGTGGCAGCCCTGATCATCGTACTCATGCTCGCTGGAGGCGAAGCCCTGGAAGAGATCGCCCAAGGCCGGGCCACCCGGGAACTCAAGTCCCTGCCCGAGCGCGTGCCGCACACAGCCCACTGCGAACTGCGGGGCCTGCCGCCGGAAGACATCCCCGCCGAAGCAGTTCGCCCCGGCAATATCCTCCTGATCCAACCGTCGGCCCGCTATACGGCGTCGAAATTCGACGTCACCGGGCTGACCAAGAGCGCAGCACTGGACCTCGCCCGCTACGGCATCCGCGTCAACTCGGTGCACCCTGGCGCCGTCCTGACCCCCCATGACCGAGGGTCTCGAACTCACTACCTCGCACGTTGCCCTTAATCGGGTAGGCCGACCGGAGGAAATCGCAGAGTTGGTGCTCCATCTGTCGGGCGCGGAATCCAGCTTCGTCACCGGCGCCCAATTCGTCATTGACGGTGGAGAAACTGCCGGGCTTGCGCACAATCCAGTCACCGGAGCATAGGATCGCTCTGGGCTTGGACGACGGTACGGTGTCCACGCTGCGCGCGGCAGATCCGCCGGTTGTGGCAATGATGAGGTCAAACAGACCCTTCCGGTGAAGGCTGCGCTGTCGACGGCGGTCAGGTCGCCGCAGTGCCCTTACCAGGACCTTGGCTGCCAGGACCGTTCGCCTCCCAGTTTCAACGTTCGCCATCACGGCTTCCTGCCCCTCTCTATTAGGCAGGAGGGCCGTCCCGAGTGTTCAGGAGGTCATGGCATGGAAAGTGATGAACGTCCGGCAACAGTTTTATCCGATGAACAAGCATGGAACGTGC
>NZ_JBTNDK010000070.1:0-1621 GCF_054511035.1 Pseudarthrobacter sp. MDT1-22
GTAGTTGTCATCGAAAAGGCCGGTGGCGGGGTCGTAGCCGTCGCAGGTGACCAGCCGGAGTTCGGCGCCGTCGGTGTTGCCGTAGACCTCGAGGGTGGGGAATGCGTTCTTGCTGTAGAGGGCGCCGCGGTCAACGGTGAACACGGCGATGCTGCCGTCGGTTCGGGACACGTTGATTTCGTCGCCGTTTTTGAGCTTTTGGAGGTCCGCGAAGACCCCGGTGTTCCCGCCGAGGGCGTTGACGTGCCCGAGCATCACGGAGGGGCCGCGTTCTCCGGGTGTGGGGGAGCCGTTGTACCAGCTGGCGGGTGTGCCGTTACCGGTGTCTTCCGGNTCCGGACCCCGATCGAGGCAATGGCCAAGGTGACGGGAGCGGAAGCGCCCATCACCGGCGGAAGCTGCTGTGCGGGCGGGGCCGCCACGGGGGCGGCGGGCGGCGGGGTGGCTGTAGCCGGTGTCGGAGCCGCGGTCGTGCCGGGTGTTACCGGAGATGAGGTGGAAGCGGAAGGTGGGGGGCCGGCGTCGGGCGTTCCGTTGTTTCCTGCGCCGCAGCCGGCCAGGGTGAGCAGGAGCAGAACCCCGGCCGCCGCGGAGGCCAGGGGGCCTCTGCGGTGGCCGGGATTCATGAGTGTCACAGTGATGGTCCAGTCAGCCCTTGCTTAGGCTGCTGATTCGGCGCTGCGGCGGCGGACAACGTAGGCTCCGCCGGCGAGGGCGATCAGGGCCAAACCGCCGCCGATAGCGAGGGCTCCGGTGTCGGTGCCGGTTTCGGCGGTGACGCCGGTCTCAGCGCCGCCTGCCGGCATCTTCATCTGGCCGGCCTTCAGGGTCCCGCACAGGGCGGGGGAAGTGGCGGCGAGCGGAAGGGTCGGTGCAAGGTCGCTCTTGGCGGCCTGGCCTGCCGCGCTGAGCGTGGCGGGGTCCAGGCCGTGGACGACGACCACTGCGGTGCCCGCTTTCAGGGAAGCCATGGTCTCGGCGTTCAGTTCGAACGTGCGGTCAACGGTGTAGGCCGCACCCTGGCCGCCGACCTTGAGGTCAAGGCCCGCTGCCGGGCTCGTGTCCCCGCTCGTGGAGAGCGTGGTCTGGATGGGACCGTAGAACGGGTCGCCCTCGGTGGTGGAGATGACCTTGTCCCCGTCCTTATCGGCAGACGGGTCCGGGCAGGTGCCCTGCTTGCCGCCATGGATGTGCTGGACGTGCGGGTACGGGGCATCCATGAACGTCGCCGGCATACCTGAAACTTTCAGGACAACGTGGGCCTGGTTACCGGTGACATCAACTGTGATGGTGCCGGCGCCCGCGCTGCCGTTGAGCTGGCCCAGGGTCGACTGGTAGGACTGGTCCGCGGCCATCGCGGGGGAACCGGAAAGGGCCAGGGCGGCCAAAGCGAGGGTGGGAACTGCCATAAAGCGGAGTGACTTATTCATTTGAAAAATCTCCTCATTCACGCGCGTGTGATGTTGGCGCCCCCGGGAGGGGACACCAGTTCTTCGAGTCAACACCAGAAAAGGACGGGTGAGAATGTGAATTGTGTCACATATTTTCCGGCAGGCCAGCGAGGCGTGGGGTGTTCAGGAGGCCGTGATCCGGCTGGTTCAAGCAGCCGAAGCGCCGCGGC
>NZ_JBTNDK010000071.1:0-1536 GCF_054511035.1 Pseudarthrobacter sp. MDT1-22
AATACCGGGCCAAAGGCCGTGCCATCGACCGCCGAACCTACCCCGCGACACTCACCACGAGAATCTTGACACCCGACCCAGACGACTAACCGAACGGCATTGCCATTAGGGGCAGTGCACCAGTTCCAAAGGTGCCTGAAAGTTGCCGGGCGTGAGTACCTTGATGCCGCTGCAACGATGTTGGATGAGCGGGGCCTCGGACACAGTGGCGTCAAAGACGTCGGCTCCGGATATGTTCTGGAGTTCTGAGATCCTGACAACATCGCGTTGGAGCTCTTCGTCACTAACGCCAGGTTAACCACGCACCTGTGGAATACATCGGGGGCCTCAGGCCTTGGACCCGGTATGACTACTATTGCAATCATCGGAGCAGGACCAGGACTAGGGGCAGCAGTGGCGCGGCGTTTCGGCGCGGAAGGGTTCACCGTTGGCCTGATCTCCCGCGACCAGGGGCGCCTGGATGCACTGGCCGGGGAATTGGCCAGTGACGGCGTGGAGGCCAGGGGTTTCACCGCTGACGTCCGCGACCCGTCGTCCATTGCCAAGGCCCTGGAGCAGGTGGCGGAGACCCTTGGCCCGATCGAGGTGCTGCAGTACAGTCCGCTTCCGCAAAAGGACTTCATGCGCCCGGTCCTTGAGACGACGCCGGCGGACCTCGTGGGGCCCGTCGAGTTCTCCATCTACGGACCGGTTGCCGCGGTGCACCAGGTGGTGCCGGGCATGCGTTTCCTCGGCAAGAACCGCGGAACTATTCTGTTCGTCAATGGCGGCTCGGCCGTCAAGCCTGGCCGCAACGTGACCGGCACGTCCGTTGCTTTTGCCGGGCAGGCCGCCTACGCGCAGCTCCTTAACGAGGTCCTGGGCGAGGAAGGCATCCAGGTGTCCCAGCTCATCATCGGAGGCCGCATCATTGCCGGGGATCCCGAGAAGGACCCCGATGTGCTGGCCGGGCACCTATGGGACCTGCACATCAAACGTGACCGCTTCCGCCATCAGGTCAGCGCCGACTGAACCGCGCCGAACCCCACCCCCACCCCACCTCAGGAGACATCGTATGAGCGCCAAAACATGGTTTATCACCGGTACGTCCCGCGGCTTCGGCCGGGAGTGGGCGCTGGCCGCGCTGGAGCGCGGGGACACCGTGGCAGCCACCGCCCGAAACACCAACAGCCTGGATACCCTCGCGGCAGAGTTCGGCGACAAGGTCCTGCCGATCTCGCTCGACGTCACCGACCGTGACGCGGTATTCGCCGCCGTCGCCCGGGCACACGAGCATTTTGGCCGGCTCGACGTAGTGGTGAACAACGCCGGCTACGGCCAGTTCGGCGCGGTCGAGGAGCTCAGCGAGGCGGAGGCCCGCGAGCAGATCGAGACCAACCTTTTCGGCGCGCTCTGGGTCACCCAGGCGGCGCTTCCCTTCCTGCGCGGCCAGGTTAGGACGCGTCAGTAAATAAGCCAGCGTTTCGTCGTTTTGGCTCTATGGTGGTGCTATGGCCATTGGTGCAGAGGTTGAGACGGCTTTGCAGGGAAAGTTCG
>NZ_JBTNDK010000072.1:0-1440 GCF_054511035.1 Pseudarthrobacter sp. MDT1-22
GGCTCTCCTGACTCTTCCGTGGGCGTTTTGAGCGCGCCTTAACGGACGCACGCCGCTTTCCGTCTATAGGTTTCTGACTGTCTAAGGAAAGAAACTTTTAGAACGGGAAAACGGCGTGCAAGATGCAAGACTATGGCGAACGCTGCTCGGTGTCGAGAAAACGGTTGTGGAGTCCATTGATTTGGAGGATGACGGCGGGTTCCTGATCGCCTCGGTCCGACCGACAGGCTCGATGCGCAACCGGTGCGGGATCTGCCAGCGCCGAAGCCCGAAATACGACCAGGGAGAAGGTCTGCGCCGCTGGCGCTCCCTGGACCTGGGCACGGTCCAGGTATGGCTTCAGGCCGCGGCCCCCAGAATCCGGTGCAGGAAGCACGGGGTCACCGTCGCGGCAGTTCCCTGGGCCAGGCACCAGGCCGGCCACACCCATGATTTCGATGCGCAGGTGGCCTGGCTGGCCACCAAGTCCTCCAAGACGGCGGTCACCGAGCTGATGCGCATCGCCTGGCGTACCGTCGGGGCGATTATCACCCGTGTCTGGGCAGATACGGAGAAGGAATTCGACCGGTTCGCGGACCTGAAACGGATCGGCATCGACGAGATCTCCTACAAGCGCGGACACAAGTACCTGACCGTCGTCGTGGACCACGATTCCGGTCGGCTGCTCTGGGCCGCACCGGGCCGCGATAAGGCGACCCTGCGCACATTCTTTGACGCCCTCGGCGAGGAACGCTCGGCAGCCATCACCCACGTCAGCGCGGACGCGGCCCCCTGGATCGCCGCGGTGGTCGCCGAACGCTGCCCGGACGCCGTGCAGTGCGCTGATTCATTTCACATCATCAAGTGGGCTACCGAGGCCCTCGACGAAGTCCGCCGGACGGCGTGGAACGACGCCCGCAAAGCAGCCCGGGCCAACGAGCCAGGAAGAGAGCGGGGACGGCCGCCGGCCGGGTCCCCGGCACGCCCCGACAGCGCCTTGGCCGCCGGGGTGAAGAACTCCCGGTACGCGCTGTGGAAAAACCCGGAAAACCTCACCGAGAAACAGCAGACCAAGCTCGCCTGGATAGTCCAAACCGACCCCAGACTCGGCCGGGCGTATTACCTCAAGGAAGGACTCCGGCTGGTCTTCAAGCTGCCCCTCGAGGAAGCCGCCGAAGCACTCGACAAGTGGGTGGCCTGGGCACGCCGGTGCCGCATCCCATCCTTCGTGAAACTGCAAAAGAGCATCGTCAAACACCGGGAATCCATCCTGGCCGCGATCGAGCATGGGCTTTCCAACGGACGCGTCGAATCAATGAACACGAAAATTCGCCTGATCACCAGAATCGCCTTCGGCTTCAAATCCCCAGACGCACTCATCGCGTTGGCCATGCTCAGCCTCGGCGGTCCCAAACCAATGCTCCCGGGCCGAAATTAACCCACGGAAGAGTCAGGAGAGCC
>NZ_JBTNDK010000073.1:0-1363 GCF_054511035.1 Pseudarthrobacter sp. MDT1-22
GTGAGAATGTGAATTGTGTCACATATTTTCCGGCAGGCCAGCGAGGCGTGGGGTGTTCAGGAGGCCGTGATCCGGCTGGTTCAAGCAGCCGAAGCGCCGCGGCGGCGGCCCCGGGCAGCTGGCCCTGATCCCGACTGGTTCTTGTGCAGCAGGGCGTATCCGGCCACCGCCAGGGCCCCGGCAACCGCTTCGGCGACCGCCGATACAACCTTGGCCGCGTACCAAACCGGCTCATACATCGACGGCAGCGGCCCAATAGCCGGGACCTGGACATACCTGTACAGGATGACCGCGACCAGGGACGACAGGGCCACCACGGCGGCGGACGCGAAAGCGGCGCGTGAGCCCGTGACCAGCACAAACACCGCGGCCAGGACCGCTGCGCCGGCCTGGACCAGAAACAGGGTCCCTTGCCCGAGACCGCCCGGCGCTGCCTGCTGGTAGTCCGGGGCGAGCTGGACATGGATCACGGCACTGACCACCAGGCCCGCCGCGACACCGACACGCAGCACCCACAGAAACCGTGAATGCGGTTTCAGTTCCGGCCGACTCATTTCTCGGTTCATTTCACGACCAGCGTTCCGGTCATCTGCGGATGAAAGCTGCAGATGATCCCGTGCTCACCGGCCGCGTCCGGTGCCTGGAAGATCACCGTTGCGCCGCCCGGGACCTCGATGTCGAACCCGCCCTTGTCCTTGGCCGTCAGGGTATGGGGAGCGCTGTCCGCGTTCGTTACCGTCACTGTCGCCCCTGGCTTCACCGATGCCGGAACCTCATAGGCGAAGTCCTTGATCGTGATGACTGCCTCGCCGGCCTGCGCCGAAGCATTAGATGATGGGGCAGCGGAGCTGGTCGCGGGCGGCGGGGCGGAAGAGCCCCCTTCCTGAGCTGCGCAGCCGGTGATGGCCGCCAACGACACGGTTCCAGCTAGGGCCAGAATACGGTTGATCGTTCTCATGACAATCCCTTCGCAGGGATGTGTCCTCCACACGCCGGACGGCGCGCCCATCAGGAAACCACCCCACACACTCTTATTCGTCACCCCCGCCCTCACGGACTGCCCGGCTGGCATCCCGGCTGTATGTTTCCAAGGATTCGTGAGCTGAGCTCACCTGCAGTGGCGGTCATGATGCCGGCAGGAAGTTCTCCGATTAAGAAAGACAGCATGCTGATGGTCTGTGTAGGCTGGCTCCAACCGGCACGGCCCAAAACATCGAAGGGTGAGTCATGACCGAAATCACTGCACATCACGGATTGTTCAAGGACACCAACCTGCACGTGGATGACACCGGCGGCCAGGGTCGGCCGGTGGTCATGATTCACGGGTGGCCGCTGTCCGGGGAAGCGTTCCAGGCCCAGATAC
>NZ_JBTNDK010000074.1:0-1338 GCF_054511035.1 Pseudarthrobacter sp. MDT1-22
GTGAGAATGTGAATTGTGTCACATATTTTCCGGCAGGCCAGCGAGGCGTGGGGTGTTCAGGAGGCCGTGATCCGGCTGGTTCAAGCAGCCGAAGCGCCGCGGCCGCGGCCCCGGGCAGCCGTCCCTGATCCCGACTGGTTCTTGTGCAGCAGGGCGTACCCGGCCACCGCCAGGGCCCCGGCAACCGCTTCGGCGACCGCCGATAAAACCTTGGCCGCGTACCAAACCGGCTCATACATCGACGGCAGCGGCCCAATAGCCGGGACCTGGACATACCTGTACAGGATGACCGCGACCAGGGACGACAGGCCCACTGCTGCGGCGGCCGCGAAAGCGGCGCGTGAGCCCGTGACCAGCACAAACACCGCGGCCAGGACAGCGGCTCCGGCCTGGACCAGAAACAGGGTCCCTTGCCCGAGACCGCCCGGCGCGGCCTGCTGATAGCCCGGGGCGAGCTGGACATGGATCACGGCACTGACCACCAGGCCCGCCGCGACACCGACACGCAGCACCCACAGAAACCGTGAATGCGGTTTCAGTTCCGACCGACTCATTTCTCGGTTCATTTCACGACCAGCGTCCCGGTCATCTGCGGATGAAAGCTGCAGATGATCCCGTGCTCACCGGCCGCGTCCGGTGCCTGGAAGATCACCGTTGCGCCGCCCGGGACCTCGATGTCGAACCCTCCCTTGTCCTTGGCGGTTAGCGTGTGCGGGGCGCTGTCCGCGTTCGTCACCGTCACCATCGCTCCCGGCTTCACCGATGCCGGAACCTCATACGCGAAATCCCGGATGGTGATAACCCCTTCGGCCGCCTGCGTCGACCCATCAGCTGATGGGGCAGCGGAGTTGGCGTCGGGCGGCGGGGCGGAAGAGCCCCCTTCCTGGGCTGCGCAGCCGGTGATGGCCGCTAACGACACGGCTCCGCCGCGGCCAAGAATACGGTTGATCGTTCTCATGACAATCCCCTTCAAAAGGGATGTTGTCCTCCACCCGCCGGACGGCGCGCCCATCAGGAAACCACCCCACACACTCTTATTCGTCACCCCTGTCCTGAAGGACTGCCCGACCGGGACTGGCGGAATAACCAACCCAATTGGCTCGATGATGTCCGAAGGAAGTTCTCTGATTTGAAAGACAGCATGCTTACTACCTGTGTAGGCTGGCCCCATCCGGCACGATACAAGCATCGAAGGGTGAGTCATGACCGAAATCACTGCACATCACGGATTGTTTAAGGACACCAACCTGCACGTGGATGACACCGGCGGCCAGGGTCGGCCGGTGGTCATGATTCACGGGTGGCCGCTGTCCGGGGAAGCGTTCCAGGCCCAGATAC
>NZ_JBTNDK010000075.1:0-1316 GCF_054511035.1 Pseudarthrobacter sp. MDT1-22
TCGATGCTCCTATGGTTGTCAAGCGGCGTTTTGGAGGGTTTCGTGGCCTTGTTGGATCTTGATGAGGATGGGATGAATTTCGCGGCAGACGTAGCGTTTGAGTAGCCGCATGGTCTCGCGTTTGCTCTTCCCTCGGGCCAGGGATTTGGCCATGTAGTCTTTGGTGGCTTGATGGCCCTTCAAGCGGCTGACAATGATGCGGTGGAGGGCGGCGTTGCCTTGCCGGTTTCCTCCCCGGTTCAGCCGGTGTCTGTTCGTTTTCCCGGAGGACGCGGGGATCGGAGCCGCGCCGCAGAGGTGGGCGAGAGCTGATTCGCTGGTGATCCTGTCAACGTTCTCCCCGGTCACGGTCAGTAGTGCCGCAGCAACGTCGGGACCGACGCCGTGGACGGCCAAAAGCTCTGGGGCGTAGTCCTTGACCAGGGCATCGTAGTCTTTCAGCAGCGCGGCGGCTTCGGCCTGCAACGCCAGATGCCTGGTCCCGAGTGCTTTCAGGGCCGTTTTGATGTGTCGGGTCACCAGGGCATCAGTCTTGAGCGCGCGCAGGCGCGTGCAGGCCCGGGAAAGCGGCTTGCCCGTCAAGCCGTCAAGCTTCTCACGCAACGTTTCCGGTGCGGAGACCAGCAGCGACTTGAGCTGGTTCATCGTTTCCGTGCTCTGCTTGATGACCAGCCGCTTGGTTGTGTGCAGGACCCGAATCGCCTCGACGTGACCATCACGGGTCTTCGGGACCGTCGTGGCGCGCTGGGCGAGCACGGCCCGGGCCGCGGAATACGCATCAATCTGGTCCGTTTTTCCCCGCAAGCGCCGCTCCTGCTTATCCGGGGCAATGACGTCAATGACCTCGATGCCGGCAACCCGGAATCGTTTGGTCAACCCGGCACCATAGGAACCCGTTCCTTCCACGCCGGCACGCAGGACCTGCCCGTGACCGGCCACCCAGTCCAGTACCTCCCCGTACCCGGCCGGGGTCGCGGGGAACCGGCGGTCCGCGACCGCTGCCCCCAACGTGGTGATGACGGCTACGTGGTGGAAGTCCTTGTGGGTGTCGACACCAATGATGATTTTATGAATGTTTTCCGGCATGCTGAAAGAAGCCCTTTCGTGAGGGTCAGCGTTCAGGAATGCCAACAGACAAGTCAGTAACGGGACTGGAGTCAGGCTCCTATTAAGTCATGCACGGCATTCCTGAACGCATCACTAGTAAGTGACGGGGACCGGGCCGGCCGACGCATCGAAATAAAGACAGCCAAAGCGTCAGACAGGCTCTGAGTCAGACCAACCCGAACCCCACATCAATCATTACTGACAGGCTC
>NZ_JBTNDK010000076.1:0-1287 GCF_054511035.1 Pseudarthrobacter sp. MDT1-22
AGGACGCGTCAGTAAATAAGCCAGCGTTTCGTCGTTTTGGCTCTATGGTGGTGCTATGGCCATTGGTGCAGAGGTTGAGACGGCTTTGCAGGGAAAGTTCGATTCGTTGTTGCCGCATCTGGATGAGCGTCAGCGCCGCCTGGCTATGGGCGCTGAAGCGCGGGTGCTCGGGCACGGCGGGATCAAGCTGGTTGCCCGCGCGGCTGGGGCCAGCCCGTCGACTGTGGCCCGGGGGGTGGAGGAGTTGGAGGCCGGCGAGGCCCCAGCGACACGCGTGCGGCAGCCCGGCGGGGGACGGAAACCGCGCACCGTCACGGATCCCGGGCTGACCGGCGCACTCTTGGCGCTGGTCGAGCCGGACGAGCGTGGGGACCCGATCTCGCCGTTGCGGTGGACGACGAAATCTTTGCGTACTCTCGCCCGGGAACTGACCGGGACCGGCCACCCTGTGTCGGCGTGGACGGTGGCGAACCTGCTGCACGAGCAGGGGTTCAGCCTGCAAGCCAACACGAAACAGGTCGAGGGTGCCGCCCACGAGGACCGGGACGCCCAGTTCAAATACTTGAACGTGCAAACCACCGAGCACATCAAGGCCGGGGACCCGGTGATCAGCGTGGACACGAAGAAGAAGGAACTCGTCGGCCTGTTCAAGAATGACGGCGCGCAGTGGCGGCCGGCTGGAGACCCGGTACGGGTGAACGTGCACGACTTCCCCGACCCGCAGTTGGGCAAGGCCAACCCGTACGGGGTTTACGACGTCGCCGCCAATGACGGTTGGGTATCGGTTGGTACCGACCACGACACCGCAGCGTTCGCCGTGGAGAGCATCCGCCGCTGGTTCTCCCAGATCGGCCACGGCGCCTACCCCGGCACGAAGAAGCTGCTGATCTGCGCCGACGGCGGCGGCTCCAACGGCTACCGGCTCCGTGCGTGGAAGACGCAGCTCGCAGCCCTGGCCGCTGAAACCGGCCTGGAAATCACCGTCTGCCACCTGCCGCCGGGCACCAGCAAGTGGAACAAGATAGAGCACCGGCTCTTCTCCCACATCTCGATGAACTGGCGCGGCAGGCCCCTGACCAGCCACCAGGTCATCATCGATCTCATCGGCGCCACCACCACTCGCGGCGGCCTGAAAGTCCACGCCGAACTTGACGACAACATCTATCCGACCGGGATCAGAATCAGCGACACCGAAATGGCGGCCCTTCCCATCACCCGCCATCAATGGCACGGCGAATGGAACTACACTCTCAAACCCGACAAATCACAATAGCCGCGTGTTGAATA
>NZ_JBTNDK010000077.1:0-1269 GCF_054511035.1 Pseudarthrobacter sp. MDT1-22
GGCAAAGTCAACTGGTGGAAGCAACGCTGGGTGGTTATGCCGCTTGTAGCAGCTGGTTCAGCCGGTTGGCTGGGGTTTCGAGGTTGAGGGTGGGCCGGGGTCGGCGGTTGAGTTTCGCGGCGACCTTGCGGAGGTCCTCTGGGGTGTGAACGGAGAGGTCTGAGCCTTTCTCGAACCAGAACCGCAGGAGCCGGTTGGTGTTCTCGTTTGTCCCGCGCTGCCAGGGCGAGTGCGGGTCGCAAAAGTAGAGCGTGGTTTCGAGCGCGGTTTGGATCTGGGCGTACTCGGCCAGTTCCGTTCCGCGGTCCCAGGTGATCGACCGGCGCAGGTGCTCCGGAAGCTCGCCCATCTCCCGAATCATCGCCGCAGCGACGGTCTCCGCGGTGTGGTCCCCCGCGAGGTGGAGCAGGATCGTGAACCTGGTCGAGCGTTCCACGAGCGTGCCGATTGCGGTCCCGTCGCAGCCGATGATGAGGTCGCCTTCCCAGTGCCCCGGGATGGCCCGGTCCTGGACCTCGGCCGGGCGTTCGCTGATCTTGAACGCCTCCTTGTAAGGGCTGTTCTTGGTCCTGTCAGCGGTGTGCGGGACGCGTTGTTTCCGTTTCAGGCTGAGCTTCTCGGCCAGGTCTGCCCGCAGACTTCCGCGGGCCTGGACGTACAGTGCCTGGTAGATCGTCTCGTGGCTCACCTGCATAGTCTGGTCATCGCGGAAGTAAAACGCCAACATCGACGAGATCAGCTTCGGGCTCCACCCGTCATCCATCCACACCGCGATCAGCCGGCACAGATCCTCGTCCTCGACAAGCTTGAGCGGCTTGGGCCGGCGCCTGGCCTGATGCGCCTTCGTATGGGCGGCCGAGGCGTAATAAACCCCATCCGCGCTGGTGTTCCGTTTCACCTCCCGCCAAACCACTGACTTGTCCCGACCTATGGCCTTACCGATCTCGGCGTAGCTGAGCCCACATCGTCGGCCCATCTGGATCATCCCCCGCTCCACCCTTCCCAGCGTCCGGCCACCTGGGCCGTCCGTCGCCGGTGCAGGATCCGCAAGACCCCCAACGCTGCCCTTGCTCAAACTCATCATGTGGCCAGACTGGGCCCACCAGTTTCGCCCGGTCTGGTGCACAGCCCCGACACGCCGGGCGGCAGCGAAAATCGACATCCCCCCACACACAAGGTCAATGAACTCGGTGCGGGTACTCAGAGGAAATGACCTGACCATTAAACGCTCCATCAATCAGAGCGTTGCAACGACCATATGACTCTGCC
>NZ_JBTNDK010000078.1:0-1268 GCF_054511035.1 Pseudarthrobacter sp. MDT1-22
TGTCACCGCCGCCGTGCTGCTCCCGGACGGGGCACGCCACATCACGGTGGAGACCACATTCCCGCCGGGCTGCCCGAGCTGCGGCGTCATCGCTTCCCGGGTCAAGGAACGTCGTTGCCAGCAGCTGCGGGACATCCCGGTCGCAGGCCGGGTGGTCCTCCTCTGGGACAAGCGGCGCTGGTTCTGTGACGAGTACCTGTGCGAGCGGAAATCCTTCTGTGAGGCCACGCCGCAGGTCCCGCGCCGAGCACGGTCGACACGGCGGCTGCGGCAGACCGTATTGGAGGCGGTCATCACCTCGGGACGGGCAGTGTCCGAGACGGCCGCGGCATTCGGGATCTCCTGGTGGCTGGTACAGCAGGTCATTGGAGACGCCGCACTCCGGCTGCCCGACGTGGACCTCCTCGCACCCAGAATGCTGGGCATCGATGAGCACCGGTACCGGTCGGTGCGGTTCTTCCAGGATCCCGGCACGAAGGCCTGGACCCGGTACGAGCCGTGGATGACAACGATCGTAGACCTGGACACAGGCCAGGTCCTGGGCATCGTGGACGGACGCGACCACAAGGGTGTCGGGGAATGGCTCTTCGCCCGGCCGCTGGACTGGCGGCTCGGGGTGCAGGTTGTCGCGATCGACCCGTCCGCGGCGTTCCGGAAGGCGCTGCGGATGTGGCTGCCACGCACGGCGGTCTCGGTGGATCTTTTTCACGTGACGATGCTGGCCAACGACATGCTCACCACCGTCCGCCAGGGCCTGTCCCAGCAAGTCCGGGGCCGGCGGGGTAGGGCCACGGACCTGGCCTGGGCGAATCGGATGCTGCTGCTGAAGGCCGATGAGAACCTCTCAGAACGGGGCCACCACCGGCTGGCTGGCGTGTTCGCCGCCGATGATCCGACCGGCAGCCTCCAAGCCGCCTGGCAGGTCAAGGAGCAACTCCGCACCCTGCTGAACACCGGCTCCCTCGAAGACGCCACCGCGGCGAAGGCTGCCCTGACGGACCTGGTGGAACGGGCCGCGATGCCGGAAACAAACAGGCTCTACAGGACAGTGTGCCGCTGGTGGGCCGAGATCGAAGTCCTCATCGTCACCGGAGCCACCACAGCCAAGGTAGAAGCCAACAACACGGCAATAAAACACATCAAACGAACCGCGCGGGGCTACCGCAACCCGGACAACTACAAATCGCGTATCCTCTTGAGAAGTGCAGCCCGGATGGCAGCATGAGCAATCATCTCAGCAGACCATTCCCCGGGAACCTTGAAGAGCC
>NZ_JBTNDK010000079.1:0-1258 GCF_054511035.1 Pseudarthrobacter sp. MDT1-22
CCCGGAAGATCGGGAAGGTCCATTCCACGAGGTTGAAGTTCCCGGTCCCGGCGACCGAGGAAACCTGGGTTGCCGACGCTGCCGGCGCCCCCGTCCTGGTGGTCATGGCCGAACCCGGGGCAGCCCTGACCGGGGAGCTCCGCCGGCTCCTGCCGACCCTGCGCGGGATCATTGGGGATGACCGGCGGGTGCTCGTCGGGTTTGACCGGGGCGGCTGGTCCCCGACCCTCTTCCAACACATGGCCAAGAACAACTTCGATGTGTTGACGTGGCGCAAAGGCACCACCGAGGACATCGGAGTCTCCCTGTTCACCGAGGTCGCCCACACCGACGGGCACGGGCAAACCCGGACGTGGGAAGCCGCGGATACCAAGGTTGAGGTGCCCGTCGGTACGACCGGGGAAGTCTTTCCGATGCGTCAGCTCAGCCGGCAGGTCAACACCCCCGGCGGCGGGTCCCGGCAGATCCACATCCTCACCACCAACACCAACATGCCCGCCGGGGAGATCATCTACCGGATGGGCGCGAGGTGGCGGCAGGAAAACTACTTCCGCTACGCCAGGATCCGTTTCGCGCTGGATTCGCACGACGCCTACACATCCACCGATGATGATCCGGAGCGGTCCGTGCCGAACCCGGCCAAACGCAAGGCCTACCAGCAGGTCCTCGCCGCCAGGACCCGGTATGAGAAGACCCTGGCCGACACCGACGCCGCGATGCTCGCCGCCCGCACACCGCCGCCCGGAACATCCACGGTCCTGATCACCAACACCATGCACAATGCGATCACCGCGGAACTGCTCAGCGCCGAAACCGCGCTCGACGCCGCGCAGACAACCCACCGGGAAATCTCCGCCCGGGTCCCGCTCGGCGAGATCGCCGCCGGCCAGCAAGTCCTGGAAACCGAAACCAAACTCCTCACCCACGCCATCCGGATGGCCGCGTTCAACACCGCGTCCACCCTGGCCCGCGAAATCCGGACCAACACCAGCTACGCCCGCGGCGACGACGAAGCCCACGCCCTGATCCGTCAAGCATTCACCGGCAGCGGCGACATCGACCCCCGCGTGGACGGCTACCTCACCATCCGCCTCGATCCGCTCCCCACGCGCCGGGCAACCACCGCGATCAGCGAGCTCTGCACCCACCTCAACACCACCGAAACCCGTTACCCGGGCACGGACCGGATCCTACGATTCGAAATCAAAAACAAAGAAACGTCACTCAAAAACTAAATCGCTGTGTCCAGAGTCCTGAG